>REEP01000023.1 GCA_007695045.1 Rhodospirillales bacterium
TGGTGGCCGACCAGGCGGAGACGGTGGACGCGGCGATCACCGATTTCACCACCTCGCTGTGGCAGGCGATTCTCATCGTCCTCAGCATCAGCTTCCTGGCTTTGGGCGTGCGCGCCGGCACGGTTGTTGCCATCGCCATCCCCCTGACCCTCGCCGTGGTCTTCCCGGTGATGGATTTGGTGAATATCGATTTGCAGCGAATCTCGCTGGGCGCCTTGATCATTGCCCTGGCCTTGCTGGTTGACGATGCCATGACCACCATCGACGCCATGACCCGGCGTCTGGCCGCCGGCGACCGGATGGAGGTGGCCGCCGTGTTCGCTTACAAGGCGCTGGCGTTCGCCATGCTGGCTGGCACCCTGGTGACCATTGCGGGGTTCGTGCCCATCGGCTTCGCCCAGAGCTCCGCCGGGGAATACACCTTCTCCATCTTCGCGGTCGTGGGGATCGCGCTGATCGCCTCCTGGTTCGTGGCGGTGATCTTCGCGCCACTGCTCGGCACCATGCTGTTGCGCCCCCCGAAACCGGAGCAGGCCGACAAGCCCAATCGGGTGGTCAACCTGTATCGCAGTGTCCTTGCAAGCGCGATCCGCATGCGCTGGCTCACCATCGGGGTGACCCTCGGATTCTTTGCCCTGGCCGTCCTGTCGCTCAGCCTGGTGCCGCGCCAGTTCTTTCCGCCCTCGGACCGGGTGGAATTGCTGGTGGACCTCACCCTGCCGCAGAACGCCTCCATCCATGCCACCCGCAGAACGGTCGAACAGCTCGACCAGATTCTGGCCGACGATCCGGACATCGCCAGCTGGAGCAGCTACGTCGGACGCGGCGCCATTCGGTTCTACCTGCCCCTCAACGTCCAGCTGGCCAACCCGTTCTTCGGCCAGATCGTGATCGTGAGCGAGAGCATTGCCGCGCGTGAACGGCTGCAACCCCGGCTGGAACAGTTGCTGGCCGAAGCGTTCCCCCATGTGGTCGGCCGCGTCTATCCACTGGAGCTGGGGCCACCGGTAGGCTGGCCGCTGCAATACCGGGTGATCGGCCCGGATCCCAGCGAGGTTCGCGAGATCGCCCTGGAACTCGCGCAGGTGATGGCAACGTCCCCCGATGCCCGGCTGATCAATTTCGACTGGATGGAACCGGCTCGCCAGTTGCGCGTCGAGATCGATCAGGACGAGGCGAGGCGGCTCGGCCTCAGCTCGGGCGCCGTGGCCTCGATGCTGAACACCACGGTTTCCGGCGTCGCTGTGACCCAGGTGCGGGATTCGATCTATTTGATCGATGTGTTGGTGCGCGAAGCCGAAGGGCCGACGTTGTCCATCCAGACGCTGCGTACCCTGCAGCTCCCCCTGCCGGACGGGCGCACGGTACCGCTCAACCAGATCGCCACGTTCGCGTATGAACAGGAATTTCCGCTGGTTTGGCGCCGGCTCAGGGAACCCACCTTGACCGTGCAGGCGGATGTGGCGTCCGGGGTTTTGCCGGAAACCGTGATCGCCGCGCTGGCCCCGGGCATCAACGATCTGGAGGCCGACTTGCCGTTGGGCTATCGCATCGAGCTCGGCGGCATAGCCGAGGAAAGCGCCGAAAGCCAAGCCTCCGTGTTCGCCGTGGTGCCGCTGATGCTGTTCCTGGTCCTGACCATCTTGATGATCCAGCTGCGCAGTTTCCAGCGTCTGTTCCTGGTGCTGAGCGTGGTGCCGCTGGGATTGATCGGGGTGGTTCTGGCGCTTCTCGTGTCGGGTCAGCCGCTCGGTTTCGTGGCCATCCTGGGCGTGCTGGCTTTGGTCGGCATGATCGCCAAGAACGCAGTGATCCTGATCGAAACCATCGAGGCGGAACGGAAGGCCGGGCGGACCGTCACCGACGCGGTGATCGAGGCCAGCAGTTCGCGTTTCCGCCCGATCATGCTGACCGCCGCGTCCACTGTCCTCGGGCTGATCCCGATCGCCTTCACCATCTTCTGGGGGGCCATGGCGTTCGCCATCATGGGCGGGCTGCTGATTGCCTCGCTACTCACGCTGGTCTTCCTGCCGACCCTGTACGTGACTTGGTTTGGCAGCCGCGAGGGCGCCTCGGCGGCCGACGTCCCTTAAGCCGCACGGCGGTCGGACGCGGCGCCGCAGCGACGTCATGTTGACAGCAGGCGGGCGGCAGACCAACTCTGCCGGGAATCTTTGTGCGCAGGAGATGATGTTACCGAGCGTTCCGGTGCCGCAGGAAGCATGGGCCGGCCCGCTCAAGGCTCGCTCGCAAGAGGAGGCACATGCCGTGACCCGAGTGACGACGTTCAATAGCCCGCTATTGCTGGGGTTCGATCACCTGGAACGGGTGCTCGAGCAGATCTCCAAGACGTCATCCGAAGGCTACCCCCCGTATAACATCGAACAGATCGGTGCCGACCGGCTGCGTATCACCCTGGCGGTTGCCGGTTTCGCCATCGCCGACCTGTCCATCGTGGTCGAGGACAACCAGCTCGCGATCCGCGGCCGCAAGCCGGAGGACGGGACGGACCGCGTGTTTCTCCATCGCGGCATCGCCGCGCGCCAGTTCCAGCGTCATTTCGTGCTGGCGGAAGGGATCGAGGTAACCGGCGCAACGCTGGACAACGGCCTGTTGCACGTGGACTTGAAGAAACGCCTGCCGGAACCGGCGGTTCGCACCATCAGCATCCGCAATGGCGCGGCAGACGAATCGGCAGGCCCGACACGTGATCAGGCCGTGACGGTGGAACGCGCATCCGCACGATAGGTGCCCGCGACAGGCGTCACGACCGAGGTCAGGCCGCCCGGATCCCGGCGGATTCGACCAACAGCGCATAGAGCGCTTCCGGATCGTCGGTGCCGCGCAATTTGTCGCAGGCGCCCTTGTCGCGAAGCAGGCGCGATACCCGGGCCAAAGCCTTGAGGTGGTCGGCTCCCGCCGCCTCCGGCGCCAGCAGCAGAAAGATCAGGTCCACCGGGCGTTCGTCGATGGCATCGAAGTCGATGGGGTGTTCCAGCCTGGCAAACATCCCGTACAGCCGATCCAGGCCGGACAGCTTGCCATGCGGTATGGCGATGCCGTTGCCGACGCCGGTGGTCCCCAGACGCTCGCGCTCCATCAAGACATCGAAGATGGCGCGTTCGTGCTGCCCGGTGATCTGAGCGGCGCGCTTGGCCAAGTCCTGCAAGGCTTGTTTCTTGCTCGTTGCGCGAAGGTGGGCGACCACGTGCTCGGGCCGCAAAAGATCTGCCAGTTCCATGACGATGCCGGGTCTTCAGCGCTTGTCGGTGGCGGACGGATCGATCCATCCGATATTGCCGTCGGGACGACGATAGACGACGTTGAGCCCTCCGTTCGCCCGATTGCGGAACATCATTGCCGGGACATCACTCAGATCCATACGCATCACCGCTTCGCTCACGGTCAACGTGGCAATCTCTGTTGGTAATTCCGCGATGATGGCCGGTTGCGCGTCAGCCGGCAACTCCTCGACCTCATCGGTTTCAGCGGCGATCACGTATTGGAGCGCCGACACGGTGTCTTCCGGGACGCGGCTCCGATGATGATTGGTGATGCGCCGCTTGTAGCGGCGAATCTGCTTGGCGATGTGTTCCAGGGCAGCATCGAAGGCAGCATAAGCATCTTCCGCCGCCGCATGTCCCTGCGCCAGAACCCCGGCGACGGGGTGGACGGAAATGTCGACCCGGAACAGGTGCGCCTCCCGCGAGATGGTTACGGTGGCGTCATGTGCTCGGGAAAAATACTTGGTGACTGCCGATTCCAGGTTGGTCAGGACATGGCTGCGCAGCGCCTCGCCCACATCCAACTTCTTGCCCTTGACTGCCACGTCCATGGAAAAAGACCTGTTGGCCTTGAAAGCTCTTTTGCCGCGCCGTGGCGCAGATCGGCCTGAGAACGATCAGCCGATCCGTCTGCCGCCGAGCGGGACGCCACCGGCAAAAACAGGGGAGTAATGCCCCCTGTGACCGTGAAGCCCCGAACGTTAGTTTCCCGATGCCGGCGTGTCAAGGCATGACCGGATCGTGTGACAGCCCCATCCTCAAGGGGCGCATTCAGTCCGAAGGCATATGGCGGGGCCGGCCCGGCACTGGGAAGCTGTCCGCTTCCGTAAGCACGGCGGCCACACGCACCCACCACGCAGGCCGCTCCCGGGCGATCGCTGCCGCAGCGGCCGCTGCGGTATCGGGCTTGGCGAAGATCGCAAAGACGGTGGCGCCGCTGCCGGACATCCGGACGAGCAGGGCGCCCGGTGCGGCTTCCAGGCGCGCATGTACCTCGTTGATCGCCGGGGCCAGGGACATCGCGGCCGAAGCCAGATCGTTACGGCGTTCGGCCAGGCGCGCGGCAAGTGCCGGCGCATCGGCAGGTGCCTCGACAAGCCGCCCGGCGGCCGAGAACGCACCCGCTCGTTCATGAAACACGGCCTGGGTCGATACGGCAATGCCGGGATTCGCCAGCACGAGCCAAGTCGGTGGCAGGGCCGGTGCCGGCGTGATCTCGTCGCCGACGCCACCAAAGTACGCCGGCCGACGATACATGCAGACCGGCACGTCCGCGCCCAGGGCAAGCGCGATCCGGTGCAGGTCCGAGGGCGGCGGCCGCACGCCCCAGAGTGCCATCAGCCCATGCAAGGTGGCGGCGGCGTCGGCGGAGCCACCGCCGATCCCCGAAGCCGGCGGCAGGTTCTTGGTCAAGCGGATCCGGCCATGGGGCGTGACGCCGGTGGCCGTTGCCAGGGCGTTGGCGGCGCGCAGGACCAGGTTGTCCGCATTGATGGGAACCCCGGCGGCGAACGGCCCATTGACCTCGAAAGACAACGTGCGGTCCGGTGAGACGGTCACCGTGTCGCCGACGTCGGCGAACACCACCAAGCTATCCAGCAAGTGATAGCCGTCGGCGCGCCGCCCCGTGACGTGCAGGTACAGATTGACCTTGGCCGGAGCGAACATCCGGATCGCGCCGGTATCACCGTCCACGATCATGGATTGGCGTTCACGGATCGGCGCTGACTTGGTTTGTCGGTCCCGGATCGGGCGTCGCCGGCGGATCGTCGCGGAGCCCATGTTCCAGCTTTTGCTCGATCTCGGTCCGCAACGACGGGTCGGGGTCGCGAGTCAGGGCGTTGCGCCACTGCAGTTGCGCCTCCCGCTGCCGGCCGACACGCCAATAGGCATCGCCCAGGTGATCATTGATAAGCGGGTCATGGGGGCGTAGCGACACAGCCCGCTCCAGTTCGCGCACCGCCCGCTCATAGTTGCCGAGTTTGTAATGGACCCAGCCAAGGCTGTCGACGATGTAGCCATCATTGGGGCGGAGCGCCACCGCCCGCTCGATCATCGTCAGCGCCTGTTCCAGGTTCTCGCCCCGATCGACCCACGAGTAGCCAAGGTAGTTGAGCACATACGGCTGATCGGGCTGGAACTCCAGGGCCTTGAGGAAATCCTGTTCGGCCCGCGGCCACATCGAGGAGCGTTCCAGGGCGATGCCGCGAGCGTACAACAGAGCCCAATTCTCCGGCCTCAGATCCGGCATCCTGTTGATGGCGTCGTCGTAGGCATCCACCGCATCGCGAAAACGTTCGCGGCTGCGCAGGATGTCGCCGAGCTCGATCAGGGGATCGGCGCTGTTCGGGCGTTCCGCGCTGAGCGCCCGCAAAGCTTCTTCGGCAGCTTCGAGCCGGTCCAGGCGGTTGAGGTTGGATGCTCGACTGAGGCGGGCATGCCAGCTCAGATGCGACTCAGGCGCAACCCCGTCGTACAGCGCGTTGGCCTCCCGGTAGCGCCCGAAGGATTCCATCAGGCCGGCCGCCAGGAGCCTCAGCGGTGTGAGCTCGGGCTGCAGGAACAGGCCATAGCGCGCAAGCGCCAGGGCCTGCTCCAGGGAATCCTGACGGGCCAGGGCCGACGCGGCACCGAACATCGCCTCGGCGACGCCGGCGCGGGCATTGTCGATCTCACGCGGCAACGGGCTGTCGGTTTCGAGAGCCTTGCGTTCGCGCGCCATGAACGCATGCCGATCCGGCTGCGCCTCAAGGAATTGCTCAAGAACCGCCGCCGCCGCCGTGACGTCGCCGGTGCGCTGGTAAAATTGTGTCACCAGTTGCACCAGCCGCATGGGCGGGACGGTGTCGTCCTCGGTAGCCGCGACATAATGTTCCTCCGCGGCCTCGATCCGCCCGGCGGCATCGTTCAGCAGCGCCATGTGCAGGTGATAGAGCGAGTTTGTCCGCTCATTCCAGGACAACGGCTCCAGTGCCGCCAGGGCATCGTCCAGCCGTTCCTGGTCGAAAAACGCCCAGGCCCGAAGGAGCGGCCGCAGCACCCGGTGCGCGGCGGTGTCGGGAAGCGCTGCTGCCAAAGCCTCGGCGCGCTCAGGGTCACCATCGCGTAGCGCCACCACGGCCAGGGTCAATCGGGCGAAGGGATCGGCGGGCTCCGCCGCGGCGCCGGCACGGGTCACCAGTGGTTCCGCCACGGCGGCCGCGGCATCGATGCGGCCGGCCAGCACGCGGGCGAAGTGCAGCCGCGAGAGCACGTCATCCGAGGCCGGCATGTCGCGCATCGCGGCGGCGAACAGATCCGCCGCCGCGGCGAAGTCACGTTGGATCTGGGCATGGCGGCCGGCCAGGTAGTTGCCGGACCTGGACTGGCCCACATCCAGAGGCTCCGCGCGCGGCAAAGCCTCAATGTCCGGTGCGGCGCCGATGGCGGCGGCGGGCGCTGCCGCCACGACAGCCATCGCGACCGCCAGAACCGCGGCGAAGCCAGCCGCCAGGAACCATCGAGGGCAGGCGCTCACCGGCTCAGCCTCTTTGTTCACATGTTGGGATAGTTGGGCCCGCCGCCGCCTTCCGGCACCACCCAATGAATGTTCTGCAACGGATCCTTGATGTCGCAGGTCTTGCAGTGGACGCAGTTGCTGGCGTTGATCTGCAACTGCTTGGCACCGTCGACCTCCACGAATTCATACACACCCGCCGGACAGTAGCGCGCCTCCGGCCCGTCGTATTCCGCGAGGTTCACCTGGACGGGGATACTCGCATCCTTGAGGGTCAGGTGGATCGGCTGATTTTCCTCGTGCACCGTGCTGGAGAGATACACCGACGAGAGTTTATCGAACGTAATGACCCCGTCGGGCTTGGGGTAGCTGATCTTGGGCGCCTCGCTCGCCTTCTTGAGGCGGGTGTGGTCAGCGTGGTTCTTGAACGTCCACGGTGCACGCCCGCGCAGGACATAGGTGTCGACCGCGGAATAGGCAATGCCGGTCCACATGCCCCAGTGGAAGGATGGGCGGACGTTTCGCACGCGATATAGTTCGTCCCAGATCCAGCTTTGTTTCAGGGCCGCGGGATAGGCCTCAACCACGTCCGGCGGGCTGTCTTCGGCGAGCGCCTCGAACACCGCATCCGCGCATACCATGCCGGATTTCATGGCCGTATGGGTGCCCTTGATCTTGGGCACGTTGAGGAAGCCGGCGGTGTCGCCGATCAGGGCGCCGCCGGGGAAAACCAGCTTCGGGATCGATTGGAATCCGCCTTCTGCCAGGGCGCGGGCACCATAGGCGATGCGCCGTCCGCCCTCGAACGTGGGGCGGATGGCCGGGTGGGTCTTGAACCGCTGCATCTCGTCATACGGGCTCAGGTGAGGGTTCTCGTAGTCGAGGCCGATCACGAAGCCCACGGCCACCTGGTTGTTTTCCAGGTGGTAGATGAAGGATCCGCCATAGGTCTTGCGGTCCATCGGCCAGCCGACGGTGTGGACCACCTTGCCCGGGTGGTGCTTGGCCGGGTCAACCTCCCACAACTCCTTGATGCCGATCCCATAGGTCTGCGGGTCCGCGCCGTCCGCGAGGTTGAACTTCTGAAGGAGCAGCTTGGTTAGGGAACCGCGGCAGCCTTCGGCAAACAGCGTATATTTGGCGTGCAGTTCCACGCCGGGCTCGTAATGGTCCGTGGGCTTGCCGTCGCGGCCCACGCCCATATCGCCGGTGGCGATGCCTTTGACCCGCCCGGCTTCGTCGTACAGCACCTCCGCCGCGGCGAAACCGGGGTAGATCTCCACCCCCACTGCCTCCGCCTGCTCCCCGAGCCAGCGGCAGACGTTGCCAAGGCTCACGATGTAGTTGCCGTGGTTGTGCATCTGCGGCGGTGTGGGCAGCTTGATGGCTTTCTTTTCGGTCAGAAACAGAAACTGATCGTCGCCCGCCGGCGTGAGCAGGGGCGCGCCTTTTTCTTTCCAGTCGGGCATCAACTCGTCCAGTGCCCGGGTCTCGATCACTGCGCCGGACAGGATGTGCGCGCCAATTTCCGAGCCTTTCTCCACCACACAGACCGAGCACTCGCGGTCCTTCTCGGCAGCGAGTTGGCGCAAGCGGATTGCCGCGCAAAGCCCCGCCGGCCCGCCGCCGACAATAACCACATCGAATTCCATCGCTTCCCGGTCCATGGATTCCCCTTCCCGTGTCGGTGTTGTTCGTGTCCCTCGGATCAATCTCCCATAACATAGCGATTTCGGTCAGGGGTCGCAAAATCCCAGGGCTGGCGCAGCACATTTCGCGATGCTGGGCGGCATGTTATCGTTGGGTCATGGAAACGGCGGACGCGGCCGAGTTGCGGGCCCTGTTGCAGTGGTATCTGGATGCCGGCGTCGATGAGACGATCGGCCTCTATGCCGTGGATCGGCTTGCTTCGCGGCCGCCGGAGCCGGTCGGTGTGCCCGACCATCGTGATGCTGCCGCGCCATCGACTGCCCCCCGGCCGAGCCGACCGCCGGGACAGTCCGCCGCTGCGGCGCGGCCGACAAGGGCATCGCCGCGGCCGCCGATGCTCGATGCCGATCGGCCGGTCCAAGATGCTACCGCCCTGGCGGGCGCGGCAACCACCCTGGATGCGCTGCGCCGTGCGCTTGACAGTTTCGACGGCTGTCCGCTCAAACGGACGGCGACCAATCTGGTGTTCGGTCGCGGCCATCCGCAGGCACGCCTGGTGTGCATCGGCGAAGCGCCAGGGGCCGAGGAAGACCGGCAAGGGCTGCCCTTTGTCGGCCCCAGCGGTCGTCTGCTCGATCGCATCCTGGCATCCATCGACATCAGCGAGAGCGATGTGTTCATCTCCAACACGGTGTTCTGGCGGCCGCCCGGCAACCGGCCACCGACCTCCGCGGAGACCGCCGCGTGCATGCCGTTCCTGCACCGGCTGCTGGAACTGATTGCTCCGGCGGTGCTGGTTTGCCTCGGCGGGCCGGCGGCACAGGCGTTGTTGGCGCGAACCGAGAGCGTGGGCAAACTGCGCGGCCGCTGGTTTTCCTATCAGACCCCGGGATTGAGCCGACCGGTTGCGGCCACGGCCACCTTCCATCCCGCCTATCTGTTGCGCACGCCGCAGCAGAAGCGCTTGGCCTGGCGGGATTGGCTCGGCGTCCGCGACAAGCTGCATGAACTGGGGGCGAGCGGACGGGCGCCGGCAATCCAGCCAGGCAGCGTTCCGGTGTGAGTGCCGTAGCGCAGTGACACGAGCGACAGACAGGGAGACGAGGTGGCCATGACAATCATCGCGAGCGAGCGCCCGTTCCTGCCTGTCAATGTCGCCGTGCTCACGGTCTCCGACAGTCGCACTCTCGACACCGACACGTCGGGCCAACTCCTGGCCGACCGGATCGCGGGCGCCGGACACCGGGTGGCGGCCCGGGCGATCTCCAAGGATGATGTCGGCGCCATCGTCGCGCGGTTGCGTGCCTGGATCGATGCCCCGGACGTGGACGTGGTCATCTCTACCGGCGGTACCGGGGTCACCGGACGCGACGTCACACCGGAAGCGGTTCGGCAAGTGATGGACAAGGAGATTCCCGGCTTCGGTGAACTGTTCCGTTGGATCAGCTTCGCCAAGATACGCACCTCGACGATCCAGTCCCGGGCCCTCGGCGCCGTCGCCGGCGGCACCTATGTCTTCGCGCTGCCCGGGTCCGGCGGCGCCTGCCGCGATGCCTGGGACGAGATCCTGGTCCACCAACTGGACTCGCGGCACAGGCCCTGCAATTTCGTCGAACTCATGCCGCGGTTGCGGGAACACCTGCGCTAGCGGCGCGCGGTGGCGAGGCCTGCCGGCTTCCACTCCCGGTCGCCGGTTGCGGCGCCTTCGTCCGCGGTTCCACCCGGTACAACACGACCGGTTCCCGGTATCCCTTGATCGCGTGCGCGCCGTATTCGCGGAAGGCCGCCGCCGCGGCATCGCGGTCTCCAACGGCATCGCGCACGGCAGCTGTGCACAGGATTTCCGCCGGCGCGGCCGCCTGACACACCCGGCTCGCCAGATTGACGGTCGCGCCGATCAGGTCCCCCGCTTCGACGATGGCCGGGCCGACGTTGAGGCCGATCCGAACTTGCAGCGTAGGTCCCGGCCGGCTGCGATTGTGCTCCTCGATGCAGCGCTGGATCACCAATGCTGCCTTGATCCCGGTTGCGGTATCGTCGAACACCGCCAACGTCCCGTCCCCCAGGTTCTTGACATGCAGTCCGCCAATCTGGTGCAGCACCGTCTCAACGATCTGATTGTGAATACGGATGACCTGGACGGCAGCTTCGTCCCCCTGTTCAGCCGCCAGCATCGTGGAACCGACGATGTCCGTGAACATCAAGGTCAGCCGGCGTCCCGCGGCACCGCCCGCTGCCTGGGGCTCGGTCCAGCGCTGCAGCGCGGTCTCCAGGCTGCCGGAACCGCTGATGTTGTGCGCCCGGTACGCCGAGATCGCGGCAACCCCGGCCTGGAACATGGCGAGGTAGCGTCGGTTCTGCATCAGGTACTGGCCACATCGTTCGGCGAAGATGCGGGCCCGTGCCGGGGTCAGCCCGACCACGGCGAGACAGTCGGCCAGAAAACCGATGCCGTCGTCGGCGCTCATGTCGCTGTCGTCTTGGAGCACCGCGCACGCGCCGGCGACGAAGAAACACACGCCGAACAGGCCGAAGTTGTCACGGGTTCGCCGAAAATGATCGATCCGGTCGCGCGCATCCTCCAGGAAACACCACACCTGAAGCACTTGGTCCCGCCAGCGCGATGGCGGCGGGTCAAGCAGGGGCGGCAGACGATCGGCCTCGGCGCGGTCTGTCCACCGGTCCGAAGCGGCGGGCGTGGCCTTGGGCGGCCCTGCCGCCGGAGAGGCTGGGGCGTGAGCCTCGCCTGGGCGCAACCGGGCCGGCGACAGGGTGGCAAGCCGCGCCATCAGTGCCCGCAGTTCTGCCAGAAACCGCGCGCCGCCGCCGACCAGGCTTCGGACGATGGCTTCGGCCGAGCGGCGCCCGGCCGGAGCGCCGCTCGCTTCCGGCCCGCCTGCTCCCTCGGCCGAAGGGCCTTCAAGCGGGCCGGCTTCCATGTCCAGGCTGGCGGAACGATAGACGGTCACCGTGGTGGTGTCCTCACCATCCGGATCGAACGTCTCCTTCACCAGTTTGACAGCCGCGATCCCGGCTTGCCGCTCCAGCGAGCGGGCGGCTTCCAGGGCATCAGGCCGCTCGGCCGGGGCGTAGACGCCGACGCGCTGCCAGTCGCCGCCGGTGCGGCGGACCCGCAACTCCAGCGTGGCGATCCGGCGGGGCTGTGCGCGGTCGGGCATGGAGGCCCCTTGCGGCATGGACGTCTTTCAAATCATGACCGGAATACGTGCATAGCGCAACCGTCGATGGGCGCATGCCTTGATCGGGACTTGCAATGCCAGCGGTATCATCCTCAATTAGAGCGGGTGAAAAAGGAGAGTCGCCAGTGACAGTTCGCGTCGCGCGCTTTGAGATCGGTCAGGTGGTCCGCCATCGGGTGTTCCCGTTTCGTGGCGTCATTTTCGACGTGGATCCGGAGTTCGCCAATACGGAGGAATGGTGGCTGGCGATTCCGGAGCACGTGCGTCCTCGCAAGGATCAACCGTTCTACCATCTGTTGGCGGAGAATGCGGAGACGACGTACGTCGCCTACGTGTCGGAGCAGAACCTGCTGCCCGACGACAGCGGTCAGCCGGTTTCCCATCCGCAGGTGTCCGAGCTTTTCTGCGGCATCGAGAATGGCCGCTACGTGCGCAGGCCGCATCCCGTCAACTGATGGTCCACTTGGTGACGTCGTAATCGCGCCAGTGCGGCGCCGTCGTCGATGTCCTCAAGGGTTTCCAGGAAAGGGGGGACGCGGTCGTTTCCGGGAAGGTTGCGAAGTGTGTCGCCGAGCGCATGGGGTGTGGACCAGCGCACGCCCGTGAACAGATCGGGGTATCGCGGTCGCCGACGAAGCCCGACCAGCCAGTAACCGCCGTCTGGCGCCGGTCCGAACACCGCAGCATGACGCCCCAGGTGGCGGAAGGCCTGCACCACATGCTCAGGCCGGATATCGGGGACGTCGGTGCCGACGATTACCGCCGGGCCGGGAGGGAGTGAGCGCATCACCCGTCCCATGCGGGCGCCAAGGTTGCCCGTCCCCTGGGCCAGGATCTGCCATTCGCGAGGCGCGCAAAACCGTGCTCGTGAGGTGCCATCCGGCGTGACCGCCAGCCAGCAGAGCCAGCGTCCGCGGCCGGCAAGCCGGTTCAACAGGCTGCGCGTGGCTTCCCGATAGAAACGCCATGCCGCCACGTCGCCTACGTCCCGGGCCAGTCGGGTTTTCACCCGGCCAAGCCGTGGCGCCTTGACGAAAGCCACCAGATGTCGGGCCGGACGTCCCGTCACCACGCTCACCGGTACACCCGTGCGATGAGGCGGGGCGGCAGGCCCAGATAGTAAAGCCCGAGACACAGCGCATTGCGCAACGGGCGGCCGAGGTAGCCGTCTTGGCGGTAACGCCGAGCGGAGGTGAGCGCCGGCGCATCCAGCATGACCAGGCGCCTGCGCCCGATTCGCCGAACCATGTCCACATCCTCCATCAAGGGCAGCGGTCGATAGCCGCCCAGCGCCCGGTAGAAATCCCGCCGGATCAGCAAACCCTGGTCGCCGTAGGGCAGGCCCAGGACGCGGTTACGCCAAGCCACCGCCACTTCCAGTCGCCTGGCCGCGGCGGCGGCGTCGTCAAGCGTGAAGCGAAAGTACCCGGCCCGCGCCGCGTTCGCCGGATCGCGCATGAAGGCCGTCGCCGTTTTGCCCCACTCGGGCGCAAGAGCCGTGTCGGCGTGCAGGAACAGCAGCCACGCGCCGGATGCCGTTGCGGCCCCCGCGGCCAGTTGCGGCCCCCGGCCGCGCGGGGCGATGATGACCTGGGCGCCGTGGTCCCGGGCGATTGCGGCCGTGTCATCGGTGGAACCGCCGTCCACCACGATCACTTCACGAAGCGGATCGGTTGCGCCGGCGGCGAGCGCGTGCAAGGCGGCGGCGATCCCGGGCGCGGCATTCAGTGCCGGAATCACCACGGAAACAGCTTGCGATGGCTGTCGTGAGGACATCGGGATTTGCGGGTTGCGGTGTTCCATCGCTACATAAGCGGTTGGTCATCGTCGAACCAGGCGTTCAGCGCAAACGCAACGCCGGACCTGCACGACAGATCGTCGAGGAACACGCTGCCATGCCCGATCAAAGCTTCGAGGACTGGGCCGCCGGCCGGCCCGACCCGCGTTTCACCGACTGGCTGAGGGAACGGGCCCAACCCCTGTGGACGCAGGCTGTGACCCACCGGTTCGTCCGCGACCTTGCCGAGGGCACCCTTCCCGAGGCGGTGATGGCCCGCTACCTGGTCCAGGATTACGCGTTCCTGGATCAGTTCGTCCGCCTCCTGGGCAGCGCCATTGCCAAGGCGCCCGGCTTGGCGGAACGTCTTCCTTTGAGCCGCTTTCTCGCCGTGGTCACCAGCGACGAGAACACATACTTCCACCGTGCCTTCGATGCCCTCGGCGTCACTGAAACGGAGCGCACAGACCCGGACCTGCGGGAGCCCACGCGCGGCTTTCACGCGGTCATGGCGGAGGCGGTGGCGGCCAAGACCTATGCAGAGACCCTGGTCCCGTTGGTGGTCTTCGAATGGCTCTATCTGGACTGGGCCACCTCGGTCGCTGACCGCCAGCCCGGTAAATTCTACTTGCGGGAGTGGATCGACCTGCATGCCAATCCTGATTTCGCCGCTTTCGTTGCATGGTTGCGCGGTCAGCTGGATTCGGCCGGGCCCACTTTGTTGCCACGCAAACAGCAAGCCGCCGCGGCCGTGTTCCGTCATACCGTCGACCTTGAGAAGGCGTTCTTCGACGAAGCTTTCGTGGAAACCGCCTGAAACGGCCATATTCGGCCGCTTGTCTCGAGTCTGGCAAGCGGTTCAGCTGCCGAATCCGGCGCTGTTCGGAGAACAGCGCATTGCGGCATTCTACTAGTCATGCACAAATCGCATGGGGGGGATGCGTGGTTTTGGGTTCCGGCGTTCGCGTTACTCGTTTATATCTGAAACCTGATGCTGCATTGCAGCATCACGAGTTTCGGGTGCAAGGCCCGGAAGGGGCTCGTTCCGACGGGTCCTACGTCTCCCAGACGTGAAGCCTCCCTGCTAGACTTGCCGGGCCTTCGTGGCCCGGCTTTTTCTAAGGTGATTTGCCACCCTCCAGTGCCGCTTGGTCGGTTCGCGACCGCCGCCGCCGCCACCCCTTGCGCGTCTCTGGCGGCGCGGCCGCAAACCGGCCATCTTTGCGTCGCACCCAAACAGCCGCCGTCAGCAGCTCCCTTAGTTACGCCGCCACAACCGGCTTGGAGGCGGCGTCGGTAAGGCTTGGCACGCATCGGCCCATGCCGGGAACAGTGGCTGTGGCTGCACGCCGTGCGGTGTTGTTTCGCCTGCGGATCAGTTCGCTTCCGCCCGCTGGGCAACCACCTCGTCGGCGAGGCGGCCGCTGAGTTCCTGAAGGTGGTCGAATCGCCACTCGAACGTGCCGACGCCCAGCGTGAGAGAGCGCAGTTCCACGATCAGGCCGTGCATCTCCGCCTGCGGCAACAGGACGGACACCTCGTCCCAGCCGGGCCAGTCGGCCTTTGGCTCGAAACCAAGAATTTGGCCGCGCCGGCCGCTCACCAGCCGCTGCACCTTTGACGTGAAGTCGTTGGGGATCGCGACCTTGACGTTGAAGATCGGCTCCAGCAGAACCGGATTGCACTTCGGCATGCCTTCGCGCATGGCCAGAGCGCCGGCCTTGCGAAATGCCATTTCCGAACTGTCGACGGTGTGGAACTGCCCGTCGGTCAGGGTGACGGCGACGTCCACCACCGGAAAGCCGAGGGCGCCCTGGCGAAGATAGTCGCGCACGCCGGCCTCGACCGCGGGAATATACTGTTTCGGCACCGCACCGCCCGTGATGCTGTCGGAAAAAGCGAATCCGCCCCCACGCGGCAGCGGCCGGATTTCCAGGTGTACATCGCCGAATTCGCCGTGGCCGCCGGACTGTTTTTTGTGGCGGGCATGCTGGCTGGCGGTTGTTCGAATCGTTTCCTTGTACGGCACCTGCGGCCGGGTGGCCTCGATCGTCATGTTGTAGCGGTTGCGCAGGCGATCGATGGCGATCAGCAGATGCATCTCTCCCTGGCCCCAGAGCAGAAGTTCGCCGGTATCCTGGTCGTGGCCGAAACTGAGCGATGGGTCTTCGTCCGCGAGCCGGCCCAACGCACCCGTCAGCTTCACTTCGTCAGATCGCTGCGCCGCCCTTACCGCCAGGGCGAACAAGGGGCTCAGCGGCGGCGGCCAGGGGGCGCCGGTGGCCTGACCCGACGGCGACAGCAAGCCGCCGGTGACGGCACTGTCCAGACGGCCCAGCGCAACCACCTCGCCCAAGCCCGCCTTGGCGACCTTGTCCAGCTTGGCACCCAGCGGCCGGCCGACGCCGCTGACGCGTTCGCCGTTCAGCACCGTGCCGTCCGCGATCTCGCCCCGCCATACCCGAGCGTGGGATAGTTTTCCGGTGTGCGCCGCATGCTGGGTCTTGAAGACCCGCGCGCACGGCTCGCCATTCGGGTCAATGCCGAGGCGGGAGGCACTGGCTTCTGGCCCCGGTACCTCGTGGCGCAAGGCCTTGAGCAGGCGCGTGACCCCGTGCATGCCCTCGGCTGAACCGAAGAACACCGGTACGATCCGGTCGTGGCTCAACTCTCGGGCGAGATTGCCATAAATCTCGTCGGTGGCCGGCGTCACGTCCTCCAGCAGTTTTTCCAGCAGGTCGTCGTCGAAATCGGCCAGCGCCTCCAGCATGCCGGCCCGCGCTTCCTGTTCCCGTTCCGCAACCTCCTCCGGCACCCGGATCAGTTCCGAAGGCTGGCCCGGCTGCCAGCGGAAGGCCCGTTCGCTCACCAGATCGACAAACCCGGTAATCTGCTCGCCCTCCCGGATCGGGACTTCCCGCAGCACCAGTGGGCGCTCCGACACCGCCTGCAGAGCCTCCAGCGTGCGCGAGATCTCTGTCCCCGGTGCGTCCATCTTGTTGATGAACACCATGTGCGGGATTTCCTGGCGATCCAGGAAGCGGAACAATGGTGCCAGAGTCAGGCTTTTCTCCGGTTCCGGTTCGCAGACCACCACCGCCGCGTCCACCACTAACAGGGCATTGCGGGCCTCCTGGGCCAGTTCGATGAAGCCAGGGCAATCCAGGAATGTCCACCGCTCTTCCAGGTACTCGGTACTGGCGATGTTGATCTCCGTGCTCATCTGCCGGTCACGGGCTTCCTGGCTGCTGTCGCCGACGGTATTCCCTTCCTTGACGGTGCCCTTTCGGGTGACGGCACCGCAGCGGAACAGGATGCTCTCCAGAAGGGTGGTCTTGCCGCTCAGGTAGGGACCCACCAGGGCTGTGGCACGGGGCGCGGAAAGCGGTCTAGCGGTCACGGAACTCCTCCCGAGAATCAGTTGTTATCATGACCTTAAAGCGGCGCGTTCACCGCACCGTATCTTGAAACCCTACTGTCACCTTGAGCCGAATCAAGGAAAAAGGGCGCGCCGCGGCAGCGGCCCCGTTCTGGGCCGTGCCTGGACCGCGGCGCGCGGGTGAGCTTATTCGAGCGCGGCGCAGGCCCGCTGAATGCGCTTGCAGGCTTCCTCGAGAGCGCGCATGGACGTGGCGTACGAGACCCGGAAGTAAGGCGACAGACCGAACGCCGACCCTTGCACGGCCGCTACCCCCTCCGCTTCCAGAAGGTAGGTGATGAAGTCGTCGTCGGACCCGATCACGGTGCCCTGCGGCGTCCGTTTGCCGATAATGCCGGCGCAGGAGGGATAGACGTAGAATGCTCCTTCCGGCGTGGCACACTCCAGCCCCGGTGCCTCGTTAAGCATGGCGACCACGGCGTCCCGGCGCTCGCGGAACTGGGCATTGTTGGCGGCGATGAAGTCGTGCGGACCGTTCAACGCCGCGACGGCCGCCGCCTGGGAGATGGAGCTGGTGTGGGTGGTGCTTTGGGACTGGACGGTGTTCATCGCCCCGATCAGTGCCTTGGGGCCGGCGGCGTAGCCGACACGCCAGCCGGTCATGCTGTAGGCCTTGGAACAGCCGTTGAGCGTCAGGGTCCTGTCGTAGAGCCGCGGCTCCACCTGAGCGATGGTGGTAAAGCGGAAGTCGTCGTAGATCACGTGCTCGTAGATATCGTCGGTCATCACCCATACCTGTGGATGCCGAAGCAGCACCTCCGCGATCTCCTTGAGGGCATCGGCGGAGTAGGCGGCGCCGGTGGGATTCGACGGCGAATTGAGGATGACCCACTTGGTGCGCGCGGTGATGGCCCGGTCCAAATCTTCGGGGCGAAGCTTGAAGCCGGTCTCCGCCGGGCAGGAGACGATGACCGGGTCTGCCCCACACAGAAGCACGATGTCCGGATAGGACACCCAATAGGGCGCGAGGATCACCACCTCGTCGCCGGGATCCAGCGTGGCCGTCAGCGCATTGTAGATGCTCTGCTTGCCGCCGCACGCTACCTGAATCTGCTCGGGCTTGTAGGTCAGGTCGTTGTCCCGCTGGAACTTGGCGACGATCGCTTGGCGCAACGGCAGCGTGCCGGCGACCGCGGTGTACTTCGTCTCGCCCCGGTCGATCGCAACCTTGGCCGCATCCTTGATATGGTCGGGTGTATCGAAGTCCGGCTCGCCGGCACCGAGACCGATAACATCCCGGCCGGCGGCCTTGAGTTCGGCGGCTTTCTGGGTGGCGGCGATGGTGGGCGAAGGCTTGATGCGGCCCAATCGACTGGCGAGGAAGGACATGGTGCCGTACACTCCGGTTTAGGACATCCAAATGACGGCGAAAAGTAGACCGGCGGTGGGGCAGCCGCAAGCAGATCGGGTATGGCTTCAGCGCGGCTTGGCCTCGCCCATGTCGTCGGTCAGCGACCGCTGCATGAACACGGCGTCCAGCCAGCGACCGAACTTGAAACCCACGGCCGTAAAGGTACCGGTGCGCCGGAAGCCCAGCCGTTCGTGCAACCGGATCGAACGGCAGTTGCCGGAGTCGCCCACGACCGCCACCATCTGGCGAAAGCCAAGCGCGGTGCACTGCCCGATCAGCTCCGCCAGCAGTCGCCGGCCCAGGCCCCGGCCCATGGCGCCCGGCGCGATGTAGATTGAGTCTTCCACGGTGTAGCGGTAGGCGGAACGCGGGCGGAATGGCGCAGCGTAGGCGAAGCCCTGCACCTCGACCCCGTCCGTCACCACCAGGAACGGCAGGTTCTTGGCCGTCAAACCCCGGAATCGGTCTTGCATTTCAGCCAGGTCGGGCGGAACCTCTTCGAACGAGCCCGTACCGTGCTTCACGTGCTCGGCATAGATCGCCTGCAGCCGCGCCACATCAGCTGCAACAGCGGGGCGCAGGGTGCCCGTTCGGAGCGGGGTGCGGAGCACCGCGCCGCTGCCCATGCGCGGCTCGAGGCTCATGCCGCCCTCAGGATGTCCAGGTCCAGGTGGCCGAAGCTGGCGATCAGATCGCGCATCCGGGCACGCATGACGGCGAGTCCCGGCGTTGGCGTGACCGTCTGTTCGTCCATGTAGAGGGCACGGTTGATCTCGATCTGCAAGGCATGCACCCGCTTGCGCGGCTGGCCGTAGTGCTTGGTGGTATAGCCGCCGGCGTACGGTACGTTACGGCACACGGAAAAGCCGAGACGACCCAGCGCCGCTTCCGCCGCATCGGTCACGCCCGGTGCACATGCCGTGCCGAACCTGTCGCCCAGAACGGTGTCCACCCGCCGCAAGCCTGGATCGGCGTCCATCGGCCCGCCCACCGACGGCATCGAGTGGCAGTCGATCAAGAGGCACACGCCAAACCGTTCCCGGGTGGCCTCAACGAGCCTGCCGAGCGCGGCGTGATAGGGGAAGTACAGTCGGTCGATGCGACGCCGCACCTCGGCGAAATTCAGCTTGCCGCTGTAAATCTCCTCGCCGCTGGTGATCACGCGGGCGACGGTGCCGAGTCCTGCCTGAACCCGGGGCGAGTTGGTGTTCACGTAGGCCGGCAACGGGCTGTCGAACATTGCCGGATCGAGCTCATAGGGTTCCCGGTTGGGGTCGACGTACGCCCGTGGAAAATTGGCCTTCAGCAGCGGCGCTCCCAGGCTCACGGCGTCGGCGAAGACCTCGTCGATGAAAGCGTCCTCTGAGCGGCGCAGTGCAATCGGGTCGAGCCGCGACGCGGCGATGAACGCCCTCGAATAGCGGATCCCGCTGTGCGGCGAGGCGAACACCAGCGGCATGGTCTGTTCGGCCGGCTCCAGCACCGTCCAAGCCGGACCTTCGTCGTCCAGCACGCGGGCCGCGGCTTCCACGCCACCGTCGTCGTTGGGCACCAACCTGGTCCTCCCGTGGCCGAACCACTGTCAAAAGGCGCGCTGCGCGCCTGCGCAGCATGGTTACAAGGCTGTGACGGTCGAGGCAACGCCTTCGGGTGCACAGCTCAAAAGCGCACTTGGGCGCGCCGAACGCCTTCGGCAAGGACTCGTCGGGCGAGCCCATATCAGCCGACGACCGCGCTACGCGCCTTGCGGTTTCCCTCGTGCCGCCAGTCCCATGGCACGTCCATCCCGGGCAGCGGCCACCAGGGCCCGGAACAGCCGCTGCTGGCCCAGATCGAAAACCATGAATTCCGGATGCCACTGTACCCCCACCAGGAACGGTTCCCGTGGTCGTTCGATCGCCTGGATGATGCCGTGCTCGTCCCGCGCGACGACGCGGAGGCCATGGCCGATCTGGTCTATGGACTGGTGGTGAAGGGCATTAACCCGGTCGCGTGGCCGCCTGATGATCTGCATGAGCCGACTGTCCGGTTCGATCGTCACGGTCTTGCGCGGCAGCGCGGTCTGCATGCGCGGAGCGCTGAGGTATACCTCGTGGATGTCGGCGTGCAGGGTGCCGCCTAGAAACACGTTGATCATCTGGGCACCACGGCAGATGCCAAGGACCGGCAGGCCGCCGGAAAGCGCCGCCTTCAGAATATTGAGTTCCAGTTCGTCGCGATCCGGGTCGATCCGCACCCGCGGGCGAAGTTCGGCCCCATACAGTTCGGCATGGATATCATCGCCACCGCCGAGCACGACCCCGTCGATGCCGTCCAGGCTGACACGGCGTGGGCCGGGTTGCAGGCGCACCGCCCGGCCCCCGGCGCGCCAGACGGTGATCCGATTGAACCACCACATCAGGCTGCCGCGCCGGCGGGAGGTGGTGACGGCGATCCGGGGGCGATCAGTCATCCGAAGGGTCTTGGGATCATGGGGCGCCCCTCTCCAATGACAGGCGGCCGGCGGTTGGTTTCAAGCGCGATGACCATAGAATCGTGGGTGGCGTCCCGTTCGGCAAGGCTCAGTCCGTCGTGGCAGGACCGAATGGCAGCGCCCTATCGGTGAGGCGACGGCGAAGCGTGGCTGAACCGGAGTCACAGCATGATCACGGGCCGGGCATGGCGCCGGGAGCCATGCCGTGGCATTCCCGGCGTTCGTCCGGAAAGCGCACGTTGATTCGCCCTAACGGTTCCGGTCGCATCCCGGTTCCGCTCGCGGCGTCGGGGAAAAAACCTGTCGAAATGCATGGGTTGCCGAAGCCGCCTTCCCGTAGCAGACGTTTCCGGGCACAAGGTTACGCGCGGCGCAGACGTCGGGCGGGGGGAGATCGCACTCTTCGGGATACGGCGGGCGGGCACGCTGCGACCCGGATGGCCCGCTACGGGTCCGGTCAGATACTCAGGTGCGGGAAAGGCCGCGATGCAGCCACCACGACGACCGGTTGATCGAAAACAGAGGGCGGTAGCGGTGCACCGTCCGCCAGGCGGTCACCTCCGGAAGCTGGTTGTCGAGCAACCAGGCGTCGCCGTCCAGCCGGACGGCCAGCGTCGCATGTCCGATCTCGGCGGTGACATCCTCGGCAACGACCAGGCGCAGGGCATCATCGCGCCAGCCGAGCCGCTTCAGCGAGAAGTACTTGGCGATGGCGAAATCCTCGCAGTCGCCGCCGCCGGCCAGGAATTCGGCAGGAGTCTGCCAAAAATCGGCAACGCCATGGTTGACCGGATCGGGGATGTAGGGTCTCGCATTGACGTAACGGTTGACGGCAACCAGTTGATCCCAGGGTTCGGCACCCTTCACCCGGTCGAGGAATGCCATCCAGTCGTGAAAGGCGCAGATTGCCGGCCGGTCGGGCGCGCACGGCTGGCCTTCGGCGCGGTGGCGCTGTTCCGCGTGTCGGCGAAGTACCGCCGTCCACTTGGTGAAAGGGGTGATGTCGTCGGACCGCCGTTCGGCGATGGCCAGGAAGCCTGCGGCGCCGGGATCGGCCGCTGCGCCGGGGCGAGCCGTTGCCAGCCCCAGGGCCATCATGAGCCCCATCATAAGGATTGCAAACGGACACAGGGAAAGTAAAAACAGCCGCACTGCGGCGGCCGCGCCGAAGGGCCGACCAAAGAAAACCATGTGCGCAGTCACTCATCCTTAAGGAGAAGCGACTACTACCACTGAAAAGTATCCAGCCGATTAACACAGCTCATGGTGGATCAAGTGAGCATTCCAAGCAATGACGAGTCATCCTTACAGCGGTCCGTGGATCGCCGGATCGCCTGGGGGGTCGGGGTCTTGGCCGCGGTTGCCGTGCTGGCGGGACTCTCGGCCGTGAATTACGAGGCGCGGGCCTCTTCC
Organism: Rhodospirillales bacterium; assembly: GCA_007695045.1. Classification (GTDB taxonomy): domain Bacteria; phylum Pseudomonadota; class Alphaproteobacteria; order Rhodospirillales; family Defluviicoccaceae; genus REEP01. Next base: position 22,084 of record REEP01000023.1, read on the forward strand.
GGCCCGGTGGAGGGGGCGATGGTGGTCGGATACGGCATCGCCGAGGCCCGCCACTGACGTCACCCGCATCGCGGCGCGGGTGGCCCTCACGACAAGACCGGCGGCGCGGTCTTGACCCTGGGGGTTATCCTGCCGAAGCGGGACGCGATGACGACAGGAAGTGGTCCAGGGAGCCGGCGTCGAGCACGCCCAGAGCACATCCCAACTGACGGTCGTCGTCAACCGCTGGGCAGGTTGCCACGTCGATTCTCGCCTGCAGCCGGCGGTCGTCGGATGCGGCGGCGGGCAGGGCGCCCGGGATCGCGCTCTCGCGATGATTCTCGTAGATGTCGTCCATCCCGGTCAGCATCACATCAGGCAGCACGCCGCGGGCCTGGATGGCATGGCCGCTTGGCGAATAGTAGAGGGCGGTGGTCAGCTTGAGGCCGCCGCCATCGGGCAGCATGATCACCATCTGGACCGAGCCCTTGCCGAAAGAGGGCGTCCCCATCACCATCGCCCGGCCGTTTTCCTGGAGGGCACTGGCCACGATCTCGGAGGCGGAGGCCGACCCGCCGTCCACCAGCACCACGATCGGCAGTCCCTGAGCCAAATCGCCGTGTCGCGCCCGGTACACTTGCGCCCGGCTGGCATCGCGGCCGCGAATGGCGACGATCATTCCGCTGTCGAGAAAGGAGTCGGTGACCTTATACGACTGGTCGAACAGGCCGCCGGGATTGCTCCGCAGGTCCATCACCAGGCCGCGCATCCGGCCATCCAGCTCGTCCTGCATTGCCGCCATGGCATCACCCACGCGGTCCGCTGTGCGTTCGTTGAACGCGATGATGCGGAGGTAACCGACTTGGCCGTGCGTGGCCCAACGAACGGGGTCGACGGTGATGATCGCACGGGTGATGGTCACCTCGAACGCGTCCCGGCCCGGCCGTTCCACGCTCAGCCGGACGCGGCTTCCCGGCTCCCCGCGCATCGCATGGATCGCCTGTGACAGGCTCATCCCGGTGATGTCCCGGCCGTCCACGTGAGTGATCAGGTCCCCGGCGCGAAGTCCGGCCCGATCGGCAGGGGTGCCTTCGATCGGTGCAATGACCTTGATCTTGCCTTCTTCCATCGTGACCTGAATGCCCATGCCGCCGAATTCGCCGGTGGTGACCACCGCAAGGTCACGCATCTCCTCCGCATCGAGGTAATCCGAATGCGGATCCAGGTCGGCGGTCATGGCATTGAGCGCCGCCGCCACCAGCCGGTCGCCCGGGGCTTGACTTGCATCGCCCAGCTCGGCCACCAGCCCGGCAATCGCCGCATCAATCAACCGGTCGTCGGCCACCGGGTACACGTAGGCCGCGCGCACGCGCGCGACGGCATCACGAAAATGCTTGAGTGGGCGGCTGTCGCGCGGGTTCTCCGCATAGGTCATGTAAACCCGCTCGAACCTTGCGATCTCCCGGTTCGAAGTGTCATCGCCGCGTGCGACGATCACGGGCGACAGGCCATCGCGAGAGATGGCGCTGTCGCCGCCCGCCGGCTCCTTGAAGCAGCCCTGGAGCGCCAGTGTCAGCACCAGCGCAGCAACCGCCAGGGCCGGTATTCGCATCCAACCGTTGAGCCGCATACTCACATCAAATCTCCGCGTCCACCAAGCCAAAGCGCAGCCCCCGTTGGTGCACGTCTCCAGCGGGGCCGAAGCCCACTTTTGTAGGCAGATGGGCTGTAGGCAGATGGGCCCAATTTGCCATCATCTTGCCCCGAATTGCGTCTAGCATGATCCCACAAACAGGGAATGTCGGAACGAGAATTGGGCCCGAGACGCGACGAAAGCAACGGCCGCGGCGCTTGGCGTTGGTATCGGTCGGAGATCGTCGGGTCACAAGCTTGCGATCTCGGTGCCATGGCCCCCCGCCCCACCCATGTTGGCCGGCGCCGCGGCGGCACGGGCTGCGGTAGGTCGTGCTCTGGGCCGCCGCGCCGGCGCCATGGAGCGGGCCTGAGCGCTTTCGGTCGGCGGGTGCGGCTCTGTGAGGAGGCCGGCCGACCGGGCCTCTTCCTGCATGCGGCTTCTGAGTTTGCGCAATGCCATGTTCTCGATCTGCCGCACCCGCTCCCGGGTGACGCCGAACTCTGCACCGATGTCGGCCAGGCTCCGCGGTTCGTCGCGCAGCCAACGCTGCGCCACGATCTGGCGCTCCCTGGGCTTCAATGACGCCATAGCCGTCTCCATCAACGCCATGCGCTTGTCGAGTTGGTCCCTGTGAACAAGCCGATCTTCCACGCTGGCGGTAGGGTCCGGCATGACGTCTTGCCATTCCATCGACCCGCCGTCGGTGCCCGGCACGGGCGCATTCAGCGACACGTCGCGGAGGGACAGCCGCCGGTTGACCCGAATGACCTCTGCCTCGCTTACGTCCACTTCTTTGGCGATGGCGGTGACAACGTCCGGCGCGAGATCGCCGGCGCCGTTGGCACCCAGTTTCAACTTGAGGCGGCGCAGGTTGAAGAAGAGTTTGCGCCCCTGCTCGGAGCCGACGACGCGAACGATAGGGCCCTGCAGCACCGACTCGGCCACGGCCGCACGGATCCACCAAGTGGCATATGTAGAGAGTCGCGCGCCATGGGCCGGATCGAACCGGTCCAGTGCCCGCAACAGCCCCGTGTTGCCTTCGGCCACCAGGTCGTCGAATGCCACGCCGAGTCCGCGATAGCGCCGGGCGATCCCGGTCACCAGCGGCTGGTAACGTCGAATCAGGCGATCGGCCGCCCGTTCGTCGCGGCTGGACTGCCACTCCCGGATCAGCCGACGTTCGGTCTCGGCGTCGAGCAGGTCGGCCCGGGCGCCGAATTTCTGTCGTGGCGACGGCGAGCGGGGCGACGGCGAGCGGGGCGACGGGGAGCGGGTCGTGGCGCGATCGGTCATGGCTGCCTCCACCTGAGCTGTGACGGCCGTTCGGAGGGATCCGGATGGCCCATATGGGGCAACATCATAAGAACAAAAAGGGAACATTGCAACCCAAGTGCGGTCCGATTCGCACGTCTCACGTGTGAGGTGATGTGCGGACGGGAAACATCACCTGATAAGCTTGTTCTTGAACGCGTTCGGCGGTGCCGGGCGATCGCCGGTATCCGCAGCCGGCCACGTACTTTGCAGTGGCCGACGGCGGCCAGGGCTTGGGTAGGCCACGGACGCGAATTTTTTTTATGTGCAATGGACGGGCATTTCTGGCATCGGTAGCGGTCAGGCGATGCCGCAACGTCACGCCAAGCAAGAAAGCCTTAAGGCACGTAACCAACAAAAAAAGGACGGCATATGAAACGCGAGTATCTGGACCTGATCCGCTCGATCGAACGCCTGCACCGGCGATTCCTTGACGTGCTGAGAGCTGAACTCAACCGTATTGGTATCCACGACATAAACGGGGTTCAAGCACTCCTCCTGGCCAACGTCGGCGATGAAGCCGTTGCGATACGCGATCTGGTGGATCGAGGGTACTATCAGGGCTCAAACGTCTCTTATAACATCAAGAAACTAAGCCAGATGGGGTATCTCGAACAGAAACGCTCCCCTCACGATCGCAGGTCTATCAGCATTACACTGACACCGAAGGCCATGGACGTCGTCTCTGCAATCCATCAACTCGAAGAACGCATCGCCAAAAGCCTTGGCGAGGAGACAGTGAAAATCCAAGACTTGGTATCTGCTGTTCGTACCCTGCGTCAGGTCGAGCGTGCCTGGACCGAGTTCATACAGTATGGAACGTGATCGTGCCGGCTTGCGGAGGTCCGGTCCTCCTCAGTCCGGCACTCTGGGGGTGATCGTGTCGCTGGAGAGGTGGAGGCCGACGACGCCGATGACAATCAGACCAAGGAACACCAGCTTGGCAGCGGTGACGGGTTCGCGGAACCAGGCGATCCCGACGGCGGCGATCAGTGCCGTGCCAACGGCCGCCCAGATGGCATAGGCGACACTGATGGGGATGGTCTTCACCGCAAAGGCAAGGCAGGCGAAGCTGATGCCGTATGCCGGAACCATCACCAAGGACGGTGCCAGCCGGGACAGGCCCTCGGACAGCTTAAGGGCGACCGTGCCGGTGACTTCGAAGACGATGGCGCACGCGAGCAGAAACCAGGCCATGGGCGAATTGCCTCCTTCGGGTTTCGATCCAACCAATCCCACAAACGGGGGCGTCCGATGCCCTGTCGGGTCGTACCGCCGGGCCAAGGGCGACCGGTCGATGATCGTAGGGTGGACGGATCATTCAGCATCCAACGAAAGTCTGGTCGCCGGCAAACGCCACCGGCCCAGGGCATCCGAACCGTGGCGGTGACGATCCACCCGACGGCAAGCCTCGGCACCCGGGTGAGACTGGGGACCGACGTGTGTATCGGTGCCGGTGCCGTCGTCGAGGACGACGTCGTCCTGGAAGACAGGGTGGCGATCGGCCCGCATGCCGTCGTCGGCCGCTTTACCACGGTCGGCGCCGGGTCGCGTATCGGGCTTGCTGCCCTGGTCGGGGGCGAGCCTCAGATCGTCGGTTGGACCCCGGTGGACAGTTGCACTGTCATCGGCGCCGGCACCACGATCCGCGAGTATGTCTCGATCCATCGGGCCAAGGCGGCCGGCGACTCCACGGTGGTCGGTTCCGGCTGCTACCTCATGGCATCCAGCCATGTGGCCCATGATTGCCGCTTGGGGGAGGGGGTCACCCTGGTCAACGGCGCGCTGCTGGCTGGCCACGTGGAGGTGGGAGACCACGCCTTCATTTCCGGTAATTGCGTGGTACATCAGTTCGTGCGCATCGGCCGCCGTGCGATGGTGCGGGGGTTGACGGCAGTCGGCAAGGACGTGGTGCCGTTCGTCATTGTCGATCAGACCAACGCCGTTCGCGGGCTCAACAAGGTCGGCCTCCGCCGGGCCGGCATGGCGCCGACGGTGATAAAGGCACTGGACCGCCTGTTCCGGGATCTGTTCCGTTCCTCCAGACCCGTCCGGGATGCTCTGGCAGCCATCGAAGACGGTCCGATGATCGACGAGGTCCGGGAGGTCGTAGCATTCGTCCGCGCCAGCAAACGCGGGATCTGCTCAACCTATTCCAGCCCGGCCCGGCGCATGCAAAGCCAAGCTGGGCCGACCTCCGAGACCGGCCATCCCGGGCCGGACGATGACGGCCACTGAAGCTATGCGGGCAGGCGCACCCGTGCCCGCGACAGGCACGGTGCGAGGTAGCGCCCGGTATGGCTTTCGGGGGCCTGAGCCACATCCTCAGGCCTGCCTTCGGCCACCAGTCGCCCGCCAGCGTTGCCGCCCTCTGGGCCAAGATCGACGATCCAGTCGGCGGTCTTGATGACCTCCAGATTGTGTTCGATGACGATCACGGTGTTACCGGCATCAACCAGGGCGTGCAGTACCTCCAGCAGTTTGCGCACGTCGTCGTAATGCAGGCCGGTGGTCGGCTCATCCAGGATGTAGACCGTCCGCCCGGTGGATCGGCGCGCCAGTTCCTTGGCCAGCTTGACCCGCTGGGCTTCGCCGCCCGACAGCGTGGTCGCCTGCTGCCCCAGATGAATGTAGCCGAGCCCCACCTGTTCCAGCGTCGCCAGCCTGTCGCGGATGGCCGGCACCGCCTTGAAAAACTCCCGACCCTCTTCCACCGTCATGTCGAGCACGTCGGCGATGGATTTGTTGCGAAAGCTGATCTCCAGGGTTTCGCGGTTGTAGCGGCGACCATGGCAGGAGTCACACTGGACGTAGACATCGGGAAGGAAGTGCATCTCGATCTTGATGACGCCGTCGCCCTGGCAGGCTTCGCATCGCCCGCCCTTGACGTTGAAGGAGAACCGACCGGGTTTGTATCCCCGTGCCTTGGCCTCCGGCAGGTTGGCGAACCAGTCGCGGATGGGGGTGAACGCACCGGTATAGGTTGCCGGGTTGGAGCGGGGAGTGCGGCCGATGGGCGACTGATCGATGTCGATCACCTTGTCGACGTGCTCGAGACCGTCGATGCGGCCATGTGGAGCCGGATGCTCCCGGGAACCGTTCAGCCGGCGCGCCAACGCCTTGTACAAGGTCTCGATCACCAGGGTGGATTTGCCGCTGCCGGACACACCGGTGACGCAGATCAGGGTGCCGAGCGGAAAGGCGACGGTCAGGTCCTTCAGGTTATTGGCGCTTGCGCCAACCAAAGTCAGCTGCCGCTTCGGCACGACGGCCCGGCGCCGGGCAGGTATCGGGATCGCGCGACGGCCGGTGAGATACTGACCGGTAAGGCTCTCCGGGTGGGACATGACGTCGTTCGGCGTGCCCTCGGCCACAATGCGCCCGCCGTGGCGGCCGGCACCGGGCCCCATGTCCACAAGGTGGTCGGCGCTGAGGATCGCTTCCTCGTCGTGCTCCACCACCAGCACCGTGTTGCCGAGATCGCGCAAGCGCTTGAGGGCCGCAAGCAGGCGCCCGTTGTCCCGCTGATGCAGGCCGATCGAGGGCTCATCCAGGACGTAGAGCACGCCGGTCAGACCGGAGCCGATCTGCGAGGCCAGGCGGATGCGCTGGCTTTCGCCGCCGGACAAGGTGCCCGACGCCCGTGAGAGCGTCAGGTACTCCAGGCCGACATTGGCGAGGAAACTGAGCCGCTCGTTGATTTCGCGCAGGATGCGGCGGGCGATCTCCCGTTGCTGTTGTTTGAGTCCGTGCCCCACATCAGCGAACCAGGCGGCGGCCGCACCGATCGACATGGCGGCTGCATCGCTGATGTCGAGGCCGGCGATCTTCACCGACAAGGCCTCCGGTTTGAGCCGCTTGCCGCCGCAGGCCTCGCACGCGGTGACGGTCTGGTAGCGGGCGAGTTCCTCATGGATCCACGAGGACTCGGTTTCCCGCCAGCGCCGCTCCAGGTTTGGAACCACCCCCTCGAAGGGTTTCTTGATTTCGTAGTTGCGCACCCCGTCGTGATAACGCATCGGCACCACATCGGCGCCGGAGCCGTACAGAATGACATGCCGGACGGCCCGATCCAGCCGCCTGAACGGCTCGTTCAGGTCGAAGCCATACCTGGACGCCAGACCTTCCAAAGTCTGGCGATAGTACTGGGAGGTGCTGTTGGCCCAGGGTGCGATCGCCCCTTCCGCCAGTGAGAGGCTCTCGTCCGGCACCACGAGGTCGGGATCAAAATACATCTGGGTGCCGAGCCCGTCGCAGGAAGGGCACGCGCCTTGCGGGCTGTTGAAGGAGAACAACCGGGGTTCGATCTCATCGATGGTAAAGCCGGACACCGGGCAGGCGAACTTGGCCGAGAACACGGTGCGTTCGCCGCAATCGGCGTCATCCGCGAACACCAGCCCGTCGCTCAGGGCAAGGGCCGTCTCCAGGCTGTCGGCCAAGCGTGGTGCCATGCCCGGGCGCACCACCACCCGGTCCACCACCACCTCGATATCGTGCTTCACACGCTTGTTGAGGGCCGGTACCGCGTCGATGTCCAACAGGGTGCCGTCGACCCGGACCCGCTGAAAGCCGCGCTTCTGCAGGTCCTGCAACTCCTTGCGGTACTCGCCCTTGCGCCCGCGGACGACCGGCGCCAGCAGCAGCAGCCGGCGGCCTTCCTCCATGGCTTGAATGCGGTCGGCCATCTGGCTTACCGTCTGGCTTTCGATCGGCAGGCCGGTGGTTGGGGAGTGTGGCACGCCCACCCGTGCCCAAAGCAGCCGCATGTAATCGTAGATCTCGGTGACGGTGCCGACGGTGGAGCGCGGGTTCTTCGACGTTGTCTTCTGCTCGATGGAAATGGCCGGCGAGAGCCCCTCAATGGAATCCACATCCGGCTTCTGCATCAATTCCAGGAATTGCCGGGCATAGGCGGACAGCGATTCCACGTATCGGCGCTGGCCTTCGGCATAGATAGTATCGAAGGCAAGGGATGACTTTCCGGAACCCGACAGGCCGGTGATCACGGTCAGGCGGTCGCGCGGGATCTCGACATCGATATGCTTGAGGTTGTGCTCGCGGGCGCCGCGCACGATGATGCGGTCCATACTGATCCCTTCTCGAGGCGCGTCCCGAATGTCCCCGGCTCGGAGATGCCTGATATAGCGGCGGGGATGCGCCAGCGCTACCGGCAGGCAGGAGGGCCCGAAAAGTCCGGGCAAGGGCTTGCGTTTTCCGGCGGGGCACTGTAGGAGAATAGAACAGGAGTGGAACACGGCGCGCTTCGAACTGCCTCCGGCCGGTTCCGGGATAGGGCGGGAGGTGTGCCACAACGGGGTGGGGACAGTCCATGGCAGGCTCGGTCAACAAGGTTATTCTCGTCGGCAACCTCGGGCGGGATCCGGAGGTGCGGTTCATGCAGGACGGCGGCAAGGTGGTGAATCTGTCGGTGGCGACGTCGGAGCGCTGGAAGGACCGTCAGAGCGGCGAACCGCGGGAACGAACCGAGTGGCACCGGGTGGTGATCTTCAACGACCGCATCGGTGAGATTGCCGAGCGCTACTTGCGCAAAGGCTCCAAGGTCTATCTCGAAGGATCCCTGCAGACCCGGAAATGGGCCGGCAACGACGGCCAGGAACGCTATACCACCGAGGTGGTGCTGCAACGGTTCCGCGGGGAACTCACCTTGCTCGACAGCCGCGGCGAGTCCGCGTCCTACAGCGGCGGGCCGGCCGGGCCGGATCCGTCGATGGACAGCGATCACCGTGGTGGCAGCGCCGGCAGTGACACGGGTGGCGGCCGGGAACGCGCGACGGTCACGGACCTGGACGACGATATTCCGTTTTGATGGCGGCACCGGTTTGATGCCGGCGCCGGCCGATTTCCGCTCACGGTGAAGCCGGCTGCCATCGCCAGTGCGGCGGGCACGGGATGGGGACGCAGTCGAGGCAAACGTCACCAAAATGACGCATCATTTGCATTGACCGCATGCCGACTGAAGGGCACGCTTGAGAACAAGCGGCGCCTTGCCTGGACATGGTCGCGCGCACGTTCAATGATCATCAACCTTGGATCATGAACCTTGAGGGCCTCGCCCATGAAATGGCACAACACGTTTCAGAGGCACAAGCTTCCATAATCCGTTTTCTACAGCACCAAACCGCTGCTTTCATCGACGCCAAAAAATAGTCACGAAGCGGTGGAAGCCTGCTGCGCTCGAAACATGCAGGATCTCCAGGTTGCGCCGCGTTCTGGAAGCGTAAAGGATGCGCCATGTCCGCCCTGAGGTTGTCCAACTGGAACATCGAATGGATGAATGACTGGTTCGTCCCGATCCGGGAGGGGGCGCCGGCTTGGCGCACCAGCAATCCCGGTCGCGGCATTGGGGACGTGCCGGCCTTGGCTGCACGGGTGGCGCAGGTGATCCGGCAACTCGACCCCGACGTGCTGACCATCCAGGAGGGGCCGAGCCGCGCGGGCGAGATGCAACTTTTCGTCGACGATCATCTCGAAGGACGGTTCGAGATCTTCGGGCCCACCGGTCGGGGCAGCCAGCGCCTTTATGTCCTGGTGCGGACGGACCGGTCCGTGGAGACAGCGGCACGGGTATGGCCGGAGGGTGACCGCATCGACTTCGATGCCGCCTGGCCGGTGGATGTGACCGGCGATCTGATCATCGAAGGCTACGAGTTCACGCGGCCACCGCTGGAGATCGCGATCACGGTGAACGGTCGCAAAGTCACCGTCGTTAATCTGCACACCAAGTCCAAGTACATCCATGGTGGTCGCCGTCTCTACCAAGATCCCGCCACACGCTCCCAATACATCGCCCAGGCAGTGCGCAACCGCCGCCGGATCGCCGCCGAGTTGATGCGCATTCGGAACCATCTGGATGCAATCCTGACCGACGATCCCGAGTCCCGGATCATTGTCGCCGGTGACCTTAACGATGGCCCCGGCGTGGATTTTTTTGAGCAGCATTACCTGATCCACAATGTGGTCAGTGTGGTCTCCGGCAGTGCGTTCGCGCCCCGGCGCATGCTTCGGCATGCGTTCATCGATCGTGAGCTGAAAGAGCGCAACTTCACCTCCCGCTTCGACGACTTCATCGACAACATTGCGGACCGGCCGCTGCTTCTGGACCATATCCTGCTGTCGCCGGGTCTCTACTGGTCTGGGCTCCGCAATGCCCGCATCGACCACGAGGCGTTCGATGCCGCGGTGGTGGCCGGAGCCAGTGGCCGCGAGGCGGCCCCCAGCGACCATCGTCCCCAGTCTGCCCAGTTCGAGCTGTGAGCCGCCAATGCAGCACTCTTGGGTTGTGTCAAGGGCATGCTTTGGTCGTTGTGATCGGGATGATCATGCGTTAAGGCATGGCGGCAGGCGGGGGGCGCGGCCACGTGCGCTCGGGGGCGATCGATCGGCGGGCAAGCCATGCAAAAGACGGTGATTGTAACCGGTGGGGCTGGGTTCATCGGATCGGCGGTCTGTCGATATTTTATCGCCGAGACCGACTACACCGTCGTCAACGTCGATTGCCTGACCTACGCCGGTAACCTGGAGTCGCTGGCGCCGGTTGCCGGTTCCGACCGCCACCACTTCGAACGACTGGATATCCGCCACGGCGACGGCTTGGCACGGGTCTTTCGCACCTATCGGCCGAGCGCCGTCATGCATCTGGCCGCGGAGTCCCATGTGGACCGGTCGATCACGGGACCCGCTGCCTTCGTCGAGACCAATGTGCTCGGCACGTGCACGCTGCTTCAGGTGGCCCGGCGGTATTGGTCGGAACTGGAGGGACGATCGCGGACAGCTTTCAGATTCCATCACGTCTCCACGGACGAGGTGTTCGGCTCCCTAGGCGATGCCGGGTATTTCACCGAAGCAACCGCGTATCAGCCCAATTCTCCCTATGCCGCGAGCAAGGCGGGCTCGGACCATCTGGTCCGCGCCTGGCATCACACCTACGGCTTGCCGGTGGTGACCAGCAACTGCTCCAACAACTACGGACCGTACCAGTTTCCCGAAAAACTGATCCCGCACATGATTCTCACCGCACTGGACGGAAAGCCGCTGCCGGTCTATGGCGATGGCGCCAACGTGCGCGACTGGCTGTTCGTTGACGACCACGTCCGCGCCCTGCATCTGATCCTGGAACAGGGGCGGGTGGGCCAGACCTACAATGTCGGCGGCCGCAACGAGGTGCGCAACATCGAGGTCGTGGAAGCGCTTTGCGATCTGTTGGACGAACTCCGGCCCGACCGACTCCGGGCGGTGCAACCGGCCCTCGCCAGCTATCGGGATCTGATCACCTACGTCGCCGATCGCCCGGGCCATGACCGTCGCTACGCGATCGACCCGCACAAGGTCATGTCTGAACTGGGGTGGATGCCGCAAGAGTCGTTTGCCACCGGCCTGCGCAAGACCGTCGACTGGTACCTGAAGAATGCCGCCTGGTGGCAACGTGTTCTGTCCGGCGCCTACACGCTGGAGCGGATCGGCATCGCCGATGCTCCGGCGACGGCAAGTCCCTGAGGCCGGCGCGATGGATTTCCCCGAGGCATCGCTGGCCACGACAGCCGCGCCCGGGCATCCGTCCGTTTCCGTCGTGGTGCCGGTGTACAATGGCGCCGCAACGCTGCCGGAACTGCTGGAACGGGTTCAGGCGACGCTCGCGCCCGTCACGACGGCATTCGAAGTGATCTTTGTCAACGATGGCAGCCGCGATGACAGCTGGGCCGTGATCGAAGCCCTGGCAGCCCGTGAGCCGGCCGTGATCGGCCTCGACCTCATGCACAACTATGGTCAGCACAACGCGCTGCTGGCCGGCATTCTCAGGTCCTCCCACGACGTCGTCGTCACCATGGATGACGACCTGCAGCATCCGCCGGAGGAGTTGCCGAAGCTGCTGGCGGCCATCGGCGAAGGGTACGATGTGGCTTACGGCAAGCCGGCCAGGCGGGAGCATTCGTCCTGGCGCAACGTGTCGTCACGACTGGCCAAGGGGGCTTTGCGGGTGGCGCTGGGCGCCGACATGGCGGAGAAAAGCAGCGCCTTCCGCGCTTTCCGTGCCGAATTGAAAAAAGGCTTCGCCGGCTTCACCGACGCCCGGGTGTCGGTGGACGTGCTGTTGTCATGGTCGGCCCGGTCGGTGGCCGGGGTGACGGTTGCGCATCACGCGCGCAAGCAGGGCCGGTCCGGATACAGCATGCGGAAGCTCTTGAGCCTCACCTTGAGCATGATGGTCGGCTACTCGACGTTGCCATTGCGCCTTGCCAGCGGTCTCGGCGTGGTGGCGGCGGCATTCGGGCTGGTGATCTTCATGGTCGTGGTGATCCAACGCTTGATCCAGGAAGCCTCCGTGCCCGGCTTCGCCTTTATTGCCGCTGCGGTTTCTCTGTTTGCCGGCCTGCAACTTTTCACCCTCGGCGTGATCGGAGAGTATCTGGCCCGGGTGCATTTCCGCACCATGGGTAAGCCTGCGTTCGTGGTGCGCTCGGAGACTTCAATGAACAAGTTCACACGTGGTACCAACCCATGAAGCGGGCACTGATCCTCGGAACCGGTGCAGCCCAGGTGGACGCCATTCGACACCTGAAGAAGCACGGCTGGTGGGTTGCCGGGTGCAGCTACCGGCGCGAAGGGCCCGGCTTGACTCTCGTTGACCGATTTCTCCTGATCGACATCGCCGACGTCGACGGCCTGGCAACAGCCGCGCGGGAAAACGACGTTAACCTGATCTATTCCGTGGGCTCAGACTTGGCCATGCCCACCGTGGCTATGGTGGCGAAGCGGCTGGGGCTGGGGCGCCTGATTGAGCCGGAGACGGCTACTTTGCTCCAGGACAAGGCCCGGCTCCGCGATTTTCTGGCACGCCATCAGATCAGTCCGGTTGCCTACAGGGTCGTGTCCGATGCTGGCGACATCGATGGTTGGGACCATTTTCCGGCGATCATCAAGCCCACCGACAGCCAGGGGCAGCGCGGCGTCTTTCAGGTGGAAAGCCGGGCCGAGGCGAAAGAAAGATTATCGGCTGCCTTGGCGGCATCGCGCGGCGGCCAAGTGATCCTGGAGGAACGTCTCGACGGCCCTGAAGTCTCGGCCAACGTCTTTGTGCTCGACGGTCGGGTCGTGGTGAACGAGATCTCGGATCGGCTCGTGGTTGCCGATTTTCCGGGCGGTATCCCGCGCGGCCACGTCATTCCGGCACAGTCGGCGCCGGCGCCGGTGCTGGCTCAGGCCAGGGCGCTCGTCGAGCAGTGTGTCGGCGCGCTCGGCATCACCAATGGACCGGCTTACTTCCAGATGAAGCTGACGGTGTCCGGTCCGCGCATCATCGAGATCACTCCCAGACTGGACGGCTGTCATCTCTGGCGCTTGCTGCGGCACACCCACGGGGTTGACCTGCTGGACGCAAGCTTCCGCATTTTGGCGGGGGAACCCGTGGCCGACGCGATCACGCCGCGGTCGCGGATCGAGGGGTGCAGCCTGATGTTCTTTTTGCAGCCACCGGGCGAGGTGTTTCAGCGGGCCGACCACCCGGCACCGGCGGAGGCCCTCCATACCGAGTACTATCTCGATGACGGCCAAGTGGTGCCGCCGGTCAACGGGTATCTGGAAAAGGTGGGTTACACCATTTGCCGTGGCCAGCCGTGAGAATCGCCATCACCGGTGCCGGCGGCATGATCGGCCGGGCGTGCGTTCGGCGGTTCGCGCGACGGGGCGACGAGGTCGTCGCCCTGTCCCGCACGCCGCTGGACTGGCGCACGGGGAGTACCGGGACACCCCGCGCGGTGGCCGGGCGCGTCACGGACTACAGCACCGATGACCTCGCTTCGGCACTGCAGGGGGTCGATGCGGTGATCCACCTGGCGGCGATGCGGATGAGCGGCGAGGCCGACGCCATCGGGTTTCGCCCGTACCAGGAGGCCAATGTCCAGATCACCGAAAACATCTTGCGGGCATGTCTGGAGAGCGGCACGAGAAAGATTTGCCTGGCGTCTACGGTCGCGGTTTACTTCGGCGCAGGCCAGTCCCCCGTGACGGAGGCATTGCCGCCATGCCCCACGGGTTTCTACGGACTCAGTAAGCTGTGTTGTGAAAACCTTGCATTTGTTTATGGCATCCGCTTTCCACTGAATGCAGTCTGCCTGAGGATCGCCCAGGTGATCGGGCTCGACGAAACGCGGACGGACAACATGCTGATGCGGTTCATGGCATTGGCGGCGCGCAGGCAGCCGTTGCCGCTGTGGGGGGAGGGGGCCGGTGCTCGCGATACGATCTATGTCGAAGACGTGGTCGAAGCGTTCGAGTGCGCGCTGGCGGCCGATGGCGTTTCCGGTGTATTCAACATTGGCGGTGGGTGTGCCGTCTCCAATCGTGAGGTCGCCGAAACCATCAACGAGGTCTTCGACAACGTCGGCAACCTCACGTTCGATCGTACAAGGCGGGAGGACACGAGCAACCTGTTCATGGATTGCAGCCGCGCCGAACGCGAACTCGGCTGGCGTCGGCAGTGGAGCCTGCGCGCGGCTTTCGCCGATCTGAAACGTGACTTGGCATCAACGGCGCCATGACTTCAGCCGAAGCCCGAACCCGGCAGAGAGGCGCCGGGATGGATCGGCGGCGTCTGCTGGTTGCGTTGCAGATCATTGTCGCGCTCGCGGCTTCGGTCTACGTCGTCTGGCTGATCGACTGGAGTGAAGCGGTCGCGGTGATGGCGGCGGCCGACCCGCGCTGGTTTCTTCTCGCGTTCATGCTTTCACTCATCGCGTTCATTCCCGCTGCGTTACGGTGGGTCGGGCTGCTACGTGGCATGGGCGTCGGTTACCGCCTCGTAAGCGGCTACTTGGCGTATTTGACCGGAACCTTCTATAGCCTCGCCATGCCGGGAGTGATTGGTGGCGACGCAGCCCGCATCTGGCTGTGCCGGCGAGAGACCGGTGCACGCCTGTGGTTGATCGCGGCCTCGGTGCTGACGGAACGGGCGCTGGGCGTGGCCGCCTTGTTGGTGGTACTCAGTATTGGGCTCGGATTGTTTCCCGCCGCATCCCGTGTTTGGGTGACCGAAGCTGCGCCATTTCTTGCGGTAAGCGTGCTTCTCGGTGTGGCCGGCTTTCCGTGGCTGCTGCGTCGGCTCGAAACGGCGGCGCTGCCGTCGGGGTATGGCGGGGCGGGTGCCGTTATCAGGCGAGCGGGGACGTGGCTCCTGCAACGGCTGGCGCCGGTCAAGGACCTCGGCATCGGGCCGATTGCGATCGCGTTGAGCCTGTCGCTCGGCTTCCAACTCCTCGATATCGCCGTCACCTTCGCGATCGGTCAGGCGCTTGGCCTTGATCTCAATATGATGGTTCTGTTTGTCGCCATGCCGATTGTCTACCTGGCCACCGTTCTGCCGGTATCGCCCGGCGGACTGGGCGTTCGGGAGGCCGCCCTGGTGGTGGTCCTGTCGCAGTTCGGTATCGCGGCGGCGGATGCCGCCCTGCTCGCCCTTGCGGTATTCCTGAATCGTGTCGCCGTCGGCTGTGTCGGCGCCGTGCAGCACATGGCGGGCGGGGTGAGGCTTTCGCGTGAGATGAGAACGATGAGACGCGAGGATGGTTGACGCGGATGGCCACAACGTCGCCACAAAACGCGCCATGATACGGCCAGCCGAAGGGCAGGGGGACGGCAACGCGGCGGACCGGATGACCATCCCCTTCAACAAGCCGTACCTTACGGGCCGGGAGGGTGAGTACATCACCGATGCCCTGGCCCGCGGTCATCTTTCGGGCGACGGGAACTACACGCGGCGGTGCCAAGCCTGGCTGGAAACGCGCACCGGGGCGGCCAAAGTCCTGCTCACCCACTCCTGCACCGCGGCGCTGGAAATGGCCGCCATGCTTGCGGACATCGGGCCGGGGGACGAGGTCATCCTGCCATCGTACACGTTCGTGTCCACCGCCAACGCGTTCGTGCTGCGCGGCGCCGTGCCCGTGTTCGTGGACATCCGTCCCGATACCCTGAACCTGGACGAAAGCCGGATCGAGGCGGCGGTGACCCCGCGTACCCGGGCGATCGTGCCGGTCCACTATGCCGGCGTCGGGTGCGACATGGATCCGATCATGGCGATCGCGGAACGGCATGGCCTGATCGTGATCGAGGATGCCGCCCAGGGCTTGATGGCGACGTACCGGGGTCGGGGCCTGGGGAGTATCGGCCACCTCGGCACCCTGTCCTTCCACGAGACCAAGAACATCATCTCTGGCGAAGGCGGGGCGTTACTGATCAACGACCCGGCTCTGGCGCACCGGGCGGAAATCATCCGCGAAAAGGGCACCAACCGCAGTGCCTTCTTCCGCGGCGCGGTGGACAAGTATACCTGGGTGGATCTCGGCTCGTCCTACCTGCCGGCGGAGATCGTGGCCGCATTCCTGTGGGCGCAGCTGGAGGAGGCCGAGGCGATCACCCGGCGGCGCCTCGACATCTGGTCCCACTATCACGGCCGTCTCGAAGCGGCCGAGAGGGCAGGGCTCCTTCGCCGACCCGTCGTCCCCGAAGGGTGCGGCCACAATGCCCACATGTATTACCTGCTGCTGGCCGATCTGGGCCGCCGCACCCGCTTCATCGCCAGCCTCAAGCAGCAGGATATTCAAGCCACCTTCCATTACGTGCCGCTGGACAGCGCCCCCATGGGCCGGCGGGCGGGGCGCGCGGCCGGGGACCTGACGCACACTCGTGATTTGGCCGATCGGCTGGTCCGGCTGCCGCTCTGGGCAGGCCTGGAACCGCACCAGCAGCGGGTGGCGGCCGCGATCGACACCGCACTGGCCGGGCTCGACGCCGGGTCGGCAGACACAACCGCAATGGGGCTGACATGAAGGGTATCGTTCTGGCGGGTGGCAGCGGCACCCGCCTCTATCCCCTGACTCGGGTGGTGAGCAAGCAGCTGCTGCCGGTCTATGACAAGCCGATGATCTACTATCCGCTGTCCACGCTGATGATGGCCGGAATTCGGGAGATCCTGATCATCAGCACGCCCCAGGATATTCCGCGCTTTCGCGACCTGTTGGGCGATGGCAGCCGGTGGGGGCTCGCGCTCGCCTATGCCGAGCAACCCAGTCCCGACGGCATTGCCCAGGCCTTCCTGATCGGTGAGCGGTTCATTGGGGGAGCCCCGGTCGCACTCATTCTCGGCGACAACATCTTCTATGGCCAGCAACTGGGCCTGGATCTGCAACGGGCGGCGGGCTTCGACCATGGTGCCACGGTGTTCGGCTACCACGTGAGCGATCCCGAGCGGTACGGCGTGGTCGCCTTCGATGCGGACGGGCGCCCGGCGGCGCTGGTGGAAAAGCCCAAGGACCCGCCCTCCAGCGTCGCCATCACCGGCCTGTACTTCTATGACAACACGGTGGTCGACATTTGCAAGGCCCTGAAGCCGTCCGGGCGCGGGGAGCTGGAGATCACGGACGTGAATGCCCGTTACCTGGAGGACGGACGGCTGCGGGTGACCATCCTCGGGCGCGGCACCGCGTGGCTGGACACCGGGACTCACGAGGCACTGCTGCGGGCTTCCAATTTCATCGAGGTGATTGCCGAACGGCAGGGCCTTAAGATCGCCTGCCCGGAGGAGGTGGCCTGGCGGATGGGCTTCATCGACGATACCGAGCTGGAGGCCCTGGCCAAGCCCCTGCTCAAAAGCGGTTATGGCGAATATCTCCTGGGTCTGCTGCGCAGCGGCAAGACCTGGCGAGGGCGATAGGGCGGCGGGCGAGTCATAATCAATAATGTTGGATCTTTTTAAAATGGAACTGAAATAAGTAATTGACAGAGATGGTTTTGTCCATTTTTCCATCTTATGGAGTTCGATTGTTTTTGCTCTATCTATTAATGTTTTTATAACACTATGGAAGTGCGTTATATAATGAAAATTTTTCGGCAGAATTTTTGCATAGGCGCACAACGCCTCCGAGCTCCAGTCGATAGTTTATTCTCTGGGGGTGGGGCGCATAACATACTTTCATTTATTGCTGCAATATTTTCTCTTGTTGTGCTAGTGTTATTGATATCGCATGTTTTGCTGAGGCCTGAGAATCATGATGAACAGCTTTTTCTGACGACAGGGATTTTGTGGTCGCAGTTTCATGTTTACCGAGATCTACAATTCGGCCATCTCCCAAACCATCCGTTTTTTATCCACGTGATATTGCAAGCAACATCTTCAGAAAAGATCATGCTGACGGGCCGTCTGACCCAAATTGGTATGTGGATTGCGTTGGTAGGGATTGTTATCGTTTTTGCTAAGCGCTTTTCTGGCAGCATTCTAGTCGGCTTGACGGCGGCTATATTGTTAATGGTGAGTCCAGTTATAACTAAACCTGGATCATATACGTCAAATAATTTGCTCCCTATCATATTTTTATTGTTAGGAGCCTATGCTCTTCTTGTAGCAATCCAAGAAGAATATCGCTCGCGAGTTGCCCTTTTTGCGGCTGGTGCACTTTTTGCGCTCGCCATGGGCTCGAAGGCAAACTATATATTCGGCGTAATTGCGCCGACAATTATAATTATTTTTGCAGCGCTTCGGCGGCCGTTGGGTCATCATGTTTTAAATATACTTTTTCCCTTTGCGGTCGGCGGGATCATGGGAGGGCTACCGAGCCTCTACTTTTTCATCACAGATCCAGAAATTTTCTGGAGAAGCGTCACTGGCGGCGCCAATCCTGACACGTTACAAGGTTCACTAGAGGTGGCGACGGATCGGGGTGCAGATTTCGCAGGTCAGTTGCTTTACGGGCGACATCTTTGGTTCGAAGGAGTTGAGTTGCTAATATTTGTTTCACTCGTCATTGCGTCCTCGGCTTTTATTTATAGATTTAGGATTGAAACTAAAAATAGAGATATAAAATTTTTGGTGCACGGCATTTTATTTCTCGTGCTGATGTTAATCGGATCGTTTATCGTACCGTTTCTGATCAAGCCGTCTCATGTGCAGTATTTCCAGCCGCCAATAGTTATTTCGGTCGTTTGTGCCATATTCATATTTGGGCGTTTTCGCGCTGATACTCGACGCGCAGCTGCCCCGGTCGTTTTCGCCGTTGCCGTGGTGGCGTTCGCAGCAGTACCGACACATTTCTTGGCAGGGTTTCCGTTGCGCACCATTGATAGCTCGCAGTGGACCGGTTCTGTCTTTCATCAAGCGTCACACCGGTTTGCGGAAGAATTACAGAATGCGGGCTTGTCTGGCAAGATTACAGTTGCCACGCTGGCACCGATTGTGCCGCTCGAAGCTGGCTTGTCCATATATCCAGAACTTGCTGCTGGACCGTTCAAGTATCGAACTGCTGACTTTCTTCCCGAGGCGGAGCGTGTGCGGCTAAACAGGGTCTCTGTTAGCACGATGCCCGCATTTCTATCCCAAAAGAGGCCCGATGCAATTCTCGTTGGTGTTGCAAACGATCCGGCGCTTGAGATACCATTCATTGAGTTTGCAGAGCAAGCGGGATATATTAGGCGCGATCTTGGTCCCCGCCCGGGTGGTGTGTTGTATATTCGGCCATATTTTTGACGATCTCGGGCGATTTAATCGGCGTGAGCCGGCGTTGTCTCCAATGGCGGCCTGCAGTTGCTGGCACGATTACTCTTTACCTGGGGGAGTACCGCGTTCGCATCTCCCGCTTCAGGGTCTTGCCAGTGACGTTGCGGGAAGTTCGTCATAGAACACTGCGTCGTGCAGCCGCAGCAACCTAAGCAGTGCCTCGATGCCACATTGTTTCGCTCGGTGGCTTGCGGATGATGGCGCTTCTTGTTCGGGGGCGCCTCATGGATCGTTTGCCAAATAAGTTGCCAGGTAGTGTGCAGAACACCCGTCGAGGCGCGGCGTTGCCTTCGGCGGAGCGGCGACGGCAGCGGAGCTGGGAAGGCAAGGCCTGGCCTGGGCAGCTTGCCAGGTGAAGCGCGTCGGGTTTGCCGGAGATTAATTGTCGGGCACCTCGAAAAATCTTTCGGCTTGGTCGAGTCGTAAGCGATGGTCCAATGGCACCGGTTGTTCGCTTGCTTGTCTTGGGTGGATATGATGGCGGTGGATGTGATGGCGCCGCCGCACCGGCTCAGGGCCGGGCGATGCAGCGGGCGCGATGGGGCTGGCCGCCGAGCGGGGGACTGTCGGCGGTGTTGCCGCCCATGACCTCATAGGCCAGCGGGAAGCCTTCCGGCGTGACAATCAGGGCGATCACCACCTGCACACAGTCGGGCCGTTTGTCCCGGCTGTAGCCGAACTGGCGTTTGCCTGCACCCGGCGGGTCGCTCTCGAAATAGGTGCTGGTCAGATCATAGAGGAGGACGTCGAAGCGCGCCCAGAACAGCGCCTGCCAGCGCGCCTTCAGCGCCGCGAAGAAATCTTCCTTGTGGGCCAGCACCTTGTCGAGACAGCGATAGAGCGTATCGGCCTTGGCCACGGCGAAATCCTCGCCCAGCAGATCGACCATCGCACTTGCGTCGAACCAATGGCGGTGCAGCCGCCACTCGCTGCCGGGGTCGAGCAGGCGGTAAAACACCAGCGTCTTCAGAACATTGAGCCAGCGCGTGCCCTTGCGGCTGATGGGCAACCGCGGCGTCCAGAAGGCGTCGAGTTCCAGCTGATCCCACAGCACCGAGGCCAGCCAGCACCCGCCCCATTGCCGCGGCCGATGCAGCTGCAGATCGCCAAGGCGGATCTGCACCAGCTCGTGCTCGCTGGCCGGCACCGCAGCCCCGTCCGCAAACAGCGCCAGCTGCTTCGGGCGGCTCTGCCCGTCGGCGAACACGTCGACCGTCCGCTGCCAAGCGGCTTGCTGGCCGTCGTTGATCTCGCCCAGATACAGCACCTGACGCTGAACCGTGCGGTTGCCGCGCACCCGCCGGTTTTCGACGAGGCTCCAGTAGCGGTGCGTCTTGCCGTCCTTGCGGCGGGTTCGGGAGCGCAGGAACATGGCCGAACCTTCCGGTCCGACCACCCGCCAGTCAACCGGGTGGGTCGGCACCGCACGGCCATTTCGCCCCGATCCCCCAGCGAAAACCGCAGAAATCCGTCATCCCGTGCCGCTCAAAATCGGCGATTTTGCCGAAACCGCCGGCGAATAGCGGAAGTCGGCTTAGGGTACCCAGAAACGTAGGTGAATACCTGGGTCACAAATCACAGGCCTGCCAAATTCTGTTTTATTTCAGTCACATGGATTGCCTTAATGGCGGAGGGCAAAGACCCTTGCGCCAACTCGCTCTTCGCAATCGCGCGTGAGCGCCGCGCACGCACGAGAAATGATGAGAAGAGGTCCCCTGCCACAAGGGTTTCGCTTCTACTGCCTTCCGCTCGCCTACGCTCTTGGATACTCGGTCTCTACAGCCTGGCCGAGTAGATCGCCACAGCCGAGCAGATCAACCCTTCCTGCATCCACCCAGCCCCTGCAGATGACCCTACTGGCGCCAGAGATCGTCGAAGCGATGATCTGCGGCCCCGGTAGCCGGCGAAATGACGCTGGCGGGCTGACAAAGCCTTTGCCGCCAAGCCGGCAGGAGCCAAGCATAGGCGCCTTCCGGTTGCTCGAAGGGCACCTTCCTCCATGACGGGACCCCATCCTTCGCATCTTCCGCTGCCACAGGCGGTTGCAAATTCGGCCATATTGGCCAAAACTGGCATGAAGCTCGGGGAACCTGGATGAAGACCCTGACTGCGAAGGATGCCAAGTACGGCTTCGGCCGGCTGATCGACCTTGCCCGGGCCGAACCAGTGGCGGTTGCCAAGCATGGTCGGCCGGTCGTCGTCGTCATGGCAGTGGAGGAGTACGAGCGGCTGAAGGCATTGGACCAACCCACGATGGTCCCGGCCCGCGCAAAGGAGGCGCAGGAATAACGATGCCGTACGGGGGGCCAGCATGACGAAGGACGCACCTCCGCCGGGTGTCGGTCAGATCCTCACCGGTCCGCTCTTCAACGAGCCGATGCGGGTGGAGACGGTACAAGCCAACGGACCGGCCAGCTGGATTGTGGGGCTCGTGGGCACGAACTCCGAGCGGTTCCGCAAGGTGACGATGACCGCCGGCGATCTGGAGCGCCTCACCGTTCTGGAGCCGCAGCATTCCTTCAACGGTGACGGCCGGCTGCTCCGCCTTGGGCTTCAGTCCTACGCCCTGGGCATCGCTTATGAATTCGATCCCTATTTCGGCCTCTCGATATCGCGGGTCGATCCCCTGCCGCATCAGCTCGAGGCGATCTACGACTATCTGCTCAAGCTCGCGCGCGTGCGCTTTCTGCTGGCCGACGATGCCGGCGCGGGCAAGACGATCATGTCGGGGCTCCTCATTCGCGAACTGGAGCTTCGCGGACTCGCCGAACGCATCCTGATCGTCTGCCCGGCCAACCTCGCCTTCCAATGGCAGCGCGAGCTGAAGGAGAAGTTCGACGCGAAGTTCCTGGTGATGAAGGGCCAGGACATCCGCGATCAGTTCGGCGTGAACCAGTGGCTGGAGCGCAATCGGCTGATCACGTCGCTCGATCTGGCAAAGCGGTCCGAAATCCTTCCCGGGTTGCGACAGGTTCACTGGGACCTCGTCATCGTCGACGAGGCGCACCGAATGTCGGCCGCCGACGAATCGCACAAGAGCCTGCGTTACCGGCTGGGCGAGCTGCTGCGGGACAGCTCGGATCACATCCTGTTGCTTACGGCGACGCCCCATAAGGGCGATCCGGTGAACTTCAGCCTATTCCTGCAACTCCTTGACGCCGACGCCTACGCCGACGTGAAGTCGATCCGGGAAGCAATGGACCGCCGGCGCGCACCCTTCTACCTGCGCCGCACCAAGGAGGCGATGGTTTACTTCCCCGAGCGGCGGGCTGACGGATCGTGGGCAGCCGAGCCGATCTTCACCAAGCGTATTCCGCACACGGTGGACTTTCAGATCGACGGCGCCGAGTTCGACCTTTACCGCGACGTGACGCGCTTCGTGAAGCGCGAGAGCGCCCGCGCCGCGGCCGAGGGCGAGGATCCACGCGCCCGCGCGATCGGCTTCCTGATGTCCCTCTACCAGCGCAGGCTCGCGTCGAGCACCTACGCGATGCGCCGCTCGCTTGAAAATCGCGCGCGTCGGCTGGAGGAAGGCCTCAAGCGGGCGCAGGACCTCGCCCGCCAGGCGCCGCCGGATCTACCCGATCCGGAGGAACTGGAGGAGATGGAGGAGAGCGAGCGCGAGCGGCTGGAGGCGATGCTCGAGGCGATCACGCTGGCAGGCAGCGCCGACCAAGTCCGGCAGGAGGTTCAGGAATTGCGCCGCCTAGCCGCCCAGGCGCAGTTGGTCGAAGAAGCCGGCACCGAAGCGAAGCTCTCGAAGTTCAAAGAGTTGCTGCAAAAGGAGGGCTTTTTCGATCATCCCGACCAGCGGCTGCTCCTATTCACGGAATTCAAAGACACGCTGGACTACCTCGTTGACCGGCTGAAATCCTGGGGCTTCCGCGTCGGCTGCATCCATGGCGGCATGAAATCGGGTTCGCGCGACGAGCCGGGCACGCGCCTTCATGCCGAGCAGCAGTTCCGCGAAGGCGCCATCCAGATTCTGGTTGCCACCGAGGCCGCCGGCGAGGGCATCAACCTTCAGGTCTGCAACATCCTCTTCAACTACGACATCCCCTGGAATCCGAACCGCCTGGAACAGCGGATGGGGCGTATCCACCGCTACGGCCAGCGCAAGGACTGCCTGATCTTCAATTTCGTCGCGACCAACACCATCGAGGGCCGCGTCCTGCAGCGTTTGCTGGAGAAGCTGCAGGAGATTCGCGACGCGCTGGAGGACGACGCCGTCTTCAACGTAGTGGGCGAGGTCCTGCCTGCAGCCCACGTCGAGCGCATCCTGCGCGACTACTACGCTGGCCGTCTGGGCGACGCCGATCTCGAAGATCGTCTGCTCCGCAACGTGGACGAGGGCCAGTTCCGCGCCATCTGCCAAAACGCGCTTGAGGGGCTTGCGAGCAAGAAGCTCAATCTCGAAATGCTGATCGAACGACGCGCGCGGGCGCAGGAGCGCCGCGTTGTGCCCGAGACCATCGCCCGCTTCCTGCGGGAGGCGGCCGACTTCGTGCCGTTCACGCTCAAGCCCGTGCCGAGCCTGCCGCACACCTTCGAGCCGGCACGCACGCCCTCGGTGCTCCGTCGCTACGAGAAGGAAGCGGACTGGAAGCTCCCGGCTCTCTCGGACCGCTACCCGCGCTGCTCGACCGACCGCGATACGGCCGAGACGGAGAAATTAGAGTGGGTCACGCCCGGCCATCCGCTGTTCGAGGCTATCCGGCGGCACACCCACGCCCAGGCATTGGACGTCCTCGGCAAGGGCGCGACCTTCTATTCGTTGCAGCACGAGCACCCGGCCCGCGTCGATTTCTACCGTGCCCGGGTCGTGGACGGGCTGGGGCAGGTCATCCATGAGCGCCTTTTCGCGGTGGAGATTGCCGAGGATGGCACGCCCCGGCTCCAGGAGCCTGGGCTGCTCGGCAACTTCGCCCCTGCCGACCCGCCGGCCGAGATGCCGACGGTCGCGAGCCACCCTGAGGTAGCGAGCTGGCTCCACGAGCATGCGCTCGCGCCGTTCCTCGAAGAGACGCGCAAGGACCGCCTCACCGAGGTTGAGCGGGTCAGCGCGCACGTCGAATTGTCGCTCACTGAACTGCTCCAGCGGGCCGACGAGGAGATCGGCCGTGCGGCCGCCGACGTCGAACAGAAGCTCCCCGGCTCAGAAGGCCGACTAGCGCAGGCCGAGACGCGCCACGCCGATTTGCTCGCTCGTCGCGACCGCCGCAGGACCGACCTCGAACGCCAGCGGGCGCTCACGCTTCAAGCCGTCGAACGGCTGGCCAGCGTTCTCGTCCTGCCGCATCCCGAGCGGGAGGCGCCCGAGGTCAGGCGTCTCAAGCCGAACTTCGAGACCGAGGCTGCCGCGATGCAAGTCGTCATGGAGCATGAAGCGGCCCAGGGCCGGCAGGTCTACGACGTTTCCGCAAAGAACCTCGGCTACGACATCACCAGTCTCGATCTCGCTTCGGGCGAGCTGCGCCTGATCGAGGTGAAGGGGCTCGGGGCTTCGACCGGCACCATTCTGCTCACGCCCAACGAGCGACGCGTCGCCGAGGATCGGCGCGACTGCTATTGGCTCTACGTCGTCACCGACTGCGACACCGCTCCCCGCCTGCAGGAGCCGATCCGTGACCCGGCGCGTCTCGATTGGAACGAGGTGATTAAGGTCGCTCACTACTACCTGTCGGTGAATGCGATGACGAAGCCGATGGAGCTCCGCGAGGACCCGGCGCCATTCAAGGGACAGAACGAATGATTCCCAAAGACTGCAAGCGTCTGGCCGAAGTGGATTTCCCGATCGCCGCTGTGTCGCGGCACGCGGCGCGCGAGAAGTCGATCCGTCACGGGCACCCGAGCACGCTGCATCTGTGGTGGGCGCGACGGCCGCTGGCGTCGAGCCGAGCGGTGCTGCTCGGGCTCCTCTGGCCGGACCCGTGCGATCCGCTGTGCCCGACCGAGTTCAAGGAACAAGCGCGAAAGCTCCTGCGGCAGGTCGCAGGCTGCAATCCGGGCACCACGGACGAGGACCTGCGCAAGGCGCTGCTCAGGTTCATCGCCGACTTTGCGAACTGGGATCTTGCCTCGAACCGCACCTATCTCGACGTCAGCCGGGCGCTGGTGAATGCGGCGCACGGCGAGGAGCCGCCGTTGGTGGTGGACCCGTTCGCTGGTGGCGGCTCGATCCCGTTAGAGGCGCTGCGCGTGGGCTGCGAAGCATTCGCGAGCGACCTCAACCCCGTCGCCTGCCTGATCCTCAAGGTCATGCTGGAGGACATCCCGCGCCACGGCCCGAAGCTCGCCGAGGAGCTGCGTCGCGTCGGCGCGGAGATCAAGAAGCAGGCGGAAAGTGAGCTTGCGGACCTCTACCCGAAGGAACCAGTCAACGCGACGCCGATCGCCTATCTCTGGGCGCGCACCGTGCGCTGCGAGTCACCGAACTGCGGCGCGGAAATCCCGCTCATGCGCTCGTTCTGGCTCAGCAAGAAGGCCAGCCGCAAGCGAGCGCTCCGTTACCGGATCGAACGGTCAAAGGACGCGCCATCGCGCATCGAGTTCGAGCTCTTCGAGCCGAAGACGGAGAAGGATGTACCCGGCGGCACGGTAACCCGGGCAAAAGCGACCTGCGTCTGCTGCCGCACGGTGCTGCCGCCTGACCGCGTCCGCGCGCAGCTCGCCGCCCAGCGCGGCGGGGCGGATGTCGTCTTCGATGCGAAAGGCCGACGCACGGGCGGGGCGCGGATGCTGGCGGTGGTGATGCTCAAACCTGGAGAGCAAGGGCGGCACTACCGTCTGGCCACCGAACGCGATTACGACGCGGTGCGTAAGGCGCAGGCGCGGGCCGCGAGGATATTGGATGAATGGGAACGCGGCGGGAAACAGAGCCTCTGTCCGGTGCCCAGCGAATCGCTGCCGGATCGCAACACTCTTGGTTTACGGGTTCCCAACTATGGTGTGAAATCCTGGGTTGATCTGTTCTCACAAAGACAAAATTACTCCTTGGCTTCGCTCGTCGGTTTAGCGCGCGCTGGTGGTTTCAAGGAAGAACATATTCGACGGTTGCTTGCTTTGGCCATTAGCCGAACAGCGGACTACTGTTCCGCTAACTGCTCACTCCATGTCGGGCGGGATGTTGTTCGTAATACATGGGCGAGGAATGCCTTGCCAATTGTCTGGGATTTTTACGAGATCAATCCGATTGGTGGCGGTTCCGGTGACTTCAGCGGGGCCGTGGAATGGATTGCGCGCGTGGTAGAGCACGTTTCTATACTTGGGGGAAACAATGGAAGCGCAGAACAAGCTGACGCTGTTGAATCTCCTCTTCCGAGCCAATCCAGCAGCGTCTGGTTCACAGATCCTCCGTATTACAGCGCGATCGGTTATGCCGAGTCATCCGACTTCTTTTACGTATGGCTTAAGCGGGCACTGGACGACAGCGCGTTTGGCAATCCGTTCGAACCCAAAAGCCCTGTCACACCAAAAACGAGGGAAATCATTCAAGACGACACCTTCGAAGCTGTCTACAGCATAAGAAAGGACGCTGCCTTCTTTGAAGGCAAGATGTCAAAAGCCTTCGCTGAAGGTCGTCGTGTGACACGCGAGGATGGGGTCGCATCGATAGTATTTGCCCACAAGACGACGGAAGGCTGGGAAGCCCTCATTGCGGCAATCTTGAAGGCCGGATGGACAGTGACCGGGTCTTGGCCGATTCAAACTGAAATGGAGAACAAGGTCAGTGGCAGCCAAGCCGGCGATAAGAAGGCCATGCTGCTTGCCAGCGTGCACCTCATCTGCCGCCCACGCCCGGACGACGCGCCCATCGGCGACTGGGCTGACGTGCTGCGCGAACTCCCGAAGCGGGTGGGTGACTGGATGGAGCACCTACAGAGCGAGGGCGTGCGCGGCGCCGATCTCGTCTTCGCCTGCATCGGGCCCGCTCTCGAAATCTTCAGCCGCTATGCCAAGGTCGAAACGGCCGACGGTCGGGAGGTCAAGCTCGATGAGTACCTGGAAAAAGTCTGGGAGGTCGTGGGTCGGAGCGCACTCGGCCAAGTGCTCGGCACCGCCGAAGCGCGTGCCCGCAACGGGGCGGCCGGAGCCGTCGAAGAGGACGCACGGCTCACGGCGTTGTTCCTCTGGACACTGCAGAGCACCAACGGCGAAGCGGTGAAAAACGGAAATGATGACAGCGAGGACGAGGAGCCGGCGGACGACGAGGAGGACGAAGAAGGAGCGTCCCGCGGCAAGACGAAGGGCTTCACGCTGGTCTTCGACGTGGTACGCCGCTTCGCGCAGCCGCTCGGTATCGAGCTGCCCAAGTGGGACGGCCGCGTCATCGAGACGAAGAAGGGCGTCGTCCGGCTGCTGCCGATCGCCGAGCGGGCGAAGCAGCTCTTCGGCGAGGACGGCGGGCAGGCGGTGGCCACCCGACTCGAGTTGGGAACCACGGCCGGGGCCAATCCCCTTCAGGGAATGCTGTTCCCCGAAATGGAGGCGGACCCGAAGGTGCGCGGCCGTGCGGCACGAGGCAAGAGTGGGCGCTTGGCCGTCGACATCTCGGATGAAAGCCTGACTGCCGCTCGCGAGGCCACGACCCTCGACCGCGTTCACGCGGCCATGCTGCTCCAGGCCGGCGGCCGCACCAACGCGCTGCGTGCACTGCTCAAGGCCGAGCAGGAGCGCAGCCCGGACTTCCTGCGTCTCGCCAACGCCCTTTCGGCCCTCTACCCCAGGGGCAGCGAAGAGAAGCGCCTGCTCGACGCGATGCTTCTCGCGGTGCCGCGATGATGGAGGCGAGATTGGCAAAAGACGAAAACGAACGCCTGCTCACCCTTCTTACTGGCGCGAAGACGCCGTCCGCAGAGGAGTTTAAGGAACTCGTTGTGGCGTTGGACAACCACCGCATCTTGGCCAAGGTGTTTCTCTTGGAGGGTACTCCCTTCGTTTTCGAGAAAAGCCCAATGAAATACGTCATCTTTCGTGAGCAGGTGGCGGACCAGTTTGGTATCGGCTCACAGGATGTGTGCATCGTCGGTAGCGCCAAGCTCGGCTTCAGTCCCTCGCCGCACAAGTATGGAACGCCATTCAAAGAGACGTCCGACGTGGACGTCGTCGTCATTTCCGAACCATTGTTCCATAGAGGCTCCAGAGAACTCTTTGCAGTTCTCAACCGGCTTGACCCACCAGTGCATGCGCTCCGTCCATTTCTCGAAAAGCTTGGCGGTAAAGCGAAGGCTTCTTCACCACCGGTCGTTCAGCTCAATGACTGGAAGAACGTGAAGGAGGCAATTAGGAACTTTGTATTTCAAAATTTCAACCCAGGTCTCTTGCCAGGCGATCATCCTCTTAGGCAGGAAATTTTTGAGAATATTGGCTCAACAGCAGGATTGTTCCTTGCATTGGAGCCGCAAGTGTTCGTGTCGAAGATTCGTGGGCGTGTCTTCCGAACGTGGAAAGCTGCGGAGGACTACTACGCGAATACGCTCCGTGAGGCCAAACGCGCCTTCCTCGGAGAGACAATTGATCCAGAGCCTGAAGACGCTGAGGCGGTTGCTTCCCGGCCAGAAGCCGAAGGAGCTTGAGAATGGAACCTTGGTACAAGGTCGCGACGCCGCGCAGGGAAGTCCGCGAGGGACGTTCATTCAACCCGGACGAGTTCGCGATCGCTCTTGAGCAGGTCGTAGCCGGCACGGCACCGGAGGATTACCGGAAGCCCGACCAGTTCTTTGCCCGCACCTGCTTCACCAGGGCGTTGCGAGAGCATGCAGGAATGGTGCTGCGGCGGCTGTCGGGAAAGACCGAGAATACCGCGCCGGTGCTCACGCTGATCACTCAGTTCGGCGGCGGCAAAACGCACACGCTGACCACGCTCTACCACCTCGCGACCAACGGCGAGGCGGTCGCAGGCTATCCAGGAGTGGGAGATCTCGTGCGGGAAACGGGTGTCACATCCGTCCCGAAGGCGAAGGTCGCGGTCTTCGTAGGCAACGCATGGGACCCGCGCGAGGGCCGTGAAACGCCATGGATCGACATCGCTCGCCAGCTCGCCGGAGACAAGGGCGTCGAGGCGCTGGGTCCCGCAGCGAAGACCACACCGCCGGGCACCGACGCGATCGCGCGGGCCTTCCAAGCGGCCGAAGCCCCCGTGCTACTGCTCTTCGACGAGGTGCTGAACTTCCTCAATCGGCACCGTGGCAGCGCCGATTCATTCCATGCGTTCATCCAGAACCTGACCGTCGCCACGACCGGGACCACGCACGGCGCATGCGTCATCTCCCTCCCACGCAGCCAGGTGGAAATGACCGAGTGGGATCAGGAGTGGCAGGACAAAATTTCGAAGGTCGTGCGCCGCGTCGCCAAGGACCTGATCGCGAACGACGAAACCGAAATCAGCGAGGTCGTCCGCCGGCGGCTCTTCCAGGACCTTGGCAGCGAGAGGATCCGCAAGGGCGTCGCCCGAGCCTTTGGCGACTGGTGCTTCGAGCGGCGCGCGCAGCTTCCGCCCGAGTGGACCGCGGTGGACTCCGCGGCGACCGAGGCCAAGGCGCGCGAGTTCCTCCAGCGCCGCTTCGAGACGTGTTACCCGTTCCATCCGGCGACGCTGTCCGTCTTCCAGCGGAAGTGGCAGGCGCTGCCGCAATACCAGCAGACGCGCGGCACGCTTGCGATGCTTGCGCAGTGGATATCGCTCGCGGCGCAGGACGCGTTCCGCAAGGCACGCACCGAGCCGTTGATCACGCTCGGGTCGGCACCGCTGGCCGAACCGGGCTTCCGCAGCGTGATGCTGGGTCAACTCGGCGAGTCGCGCCTGGTTGCAGCGATCGACACCGATATCGCCGGCGAGCAGGCTCATGCGAGGGCGCTCGACGCCGACACCAAGGGACCGCTGCGCGACATTCACAGGCGCGTCGGCACCGCGATCCTGTTCGAATCGTCAGGTGGGCAGACCGACAAGGTCGCGCATCTCCCTGAGCTCCGCTTCGCGCTCGGCGAGCCGGAGCTGGACACGACGACCATCGACAATGCCGCCTTCGCGCTCGAAGATCGCTCCTACTTCGTGCGCAAGGTTGGGACGGACGGATTCCGGATCGGCTATCAGCCGACGATGAAGAAGGTCGTAAGCGACCGTCGGGCGTCGCTCGACCACGAGACGGAGGTCAAGCCCGCCATGCGGAAGCTCGTCGAGGACGAGTTCCGGCGTGGCGCCAGCATCCCTGTCGTCCCCTTCCCGCGCGACGGAGCGGAGATTCCCGACACCCCCAGACTGACGCTCGTCGCGGCAGATCCCGAAACGGAGTGGTCCGGCACCGGCTCGCTGCGCACCCAGATCGCCGTATGGACTCGCAGCCGCGGGAAGTCGCCGCGACTTTATCCAGGTGCACTCGTGTGGTGCCTCAAGAAGCCAGGGCGGGATCTGCGGGAGAAGATGGAGCTCGCGCTCGCATGGAGGCGGGTCGCGCGCGAGGTCGCCGACGGGACGCTCGGTGGCGAGTTCGATCGCAATGACCGGGCGGAGCTCCAATCGAAGGTCAAGGACGCGGAAGAGGCCGCCAAGGATGAGGTCTGGGGCGGCTACCGCTTCGCCATTCTTGCCGACGGCCAGGAAGCGGATGGGCTCAAGGTCATCGACCTCGGTGCGGGGCATTCTTCGAGCGGCGAGACGCTTTGCGGGCGCGTCATCGCCGCCCTCAAATCCGAAGCGCTCCTGAATGAGTCGGTTGGCGCTGGATACATCGAACGCAACTGGCCGCCGGCGCTCAAAGACACGGGCGCTTGGGCCCTTGCGAGCCTTCGACAGAGCTTTCTCAACGGCTCACTGACCCGGCTCGTCGATCCCGACGTCACACTGAAGTCCAAGATCGTCGAGTTCGTGACGCGCGGCGATTTCGGCCTGGCATCGGGCAAGAAGGCCGACGGCACGTACGAGCGGATCTGGTTCCAGGAGATGGTTGCGCCCGACGAGATCACTTTCGACGCCGGCGTTTTCCTGTTGAGAAAGAGCACGGCGGAAGCGCTCAGGGCGGGGAAGCCCGCGACGCCCACTCCAGGTCCGGAGCCGGAGCCGGGCCCCGTGACCCCGCCTAGTCCAGAACCAGGGCCCTCGCCCGGCCCCGCCCCAGAGCCCACAACTTCAACACGGACGCTGCGCGTCACGGGCGCCGTCCCCCCGGAGGTCTGGAACCGCCTTGGCACGAAGATTCTGCCAAAGCTCCGCTCCGGCTCGGAGCTCAGGATCGGTCTGGAGTTCTCGGTCACCGTCCCTGCCGATTCCGCGACTGGCCTTGCGAACGAGCTTCGACAAGTCCTGCAGGAGCTCGGCCTCGCCGAGGTGGTAAAGGTGGAATAGCGTGCAATGTTCCACGCTGGCTTGGCCCACGCATCGGATGTCTCGTTCGCACAACCATCGGCTGGCCGCGAAAGAGAGGGCCGGTCAAATCGGAGCGCCGGTTAATGGACGATTCGCACGATCCGCTTCAATGTATCAAACAGCTTCGCCAGACTCTCGCTGCGGACAAGCTATCTCTTGGATTCCTTTTAGGCGCCGGCTGCCCCTGTGCGATTCGCGTTCCCCGGAGCAACGGCGATGGCGATGCCCCTCTGATCCCTGACCTCGCGGGTTTAACTCGCATTGTCGTGTCGGAGATATCGAGATCTACCGAATACAAAGCACCTTTTAACACCCTTATGGCAGTACTCAACGAAGATAAATATCCTGACCCGAATGTCGAGATCATTCTGAGCCGTATTCGCACCCTCCGTGAAGCGGCTGGCAACGCGAAAGTACGGAATCTGTCCGCCAAAGAACTTGATGACCTCGATCGCGAGGTATGCCAAGTCATTTCAAAAACCGTAGCATGTGACCTTCCAGGCGATAACACGCCGTATCATTCGCTTGCGCGAATGGCCGGCCGTCACCCTGTACCGCCGTTTGAAATCTTCACCACGAACTATGATCTGCTCACTGAGCAGGCCTTCGAGTCACTGCGTCTGCCGTTCTTCGACGGGTTCATCGGTTCGTCACGCCCTTACTTCGACCAGCGGGCCATTGAGGACGACCCATTGCCGCCTCGATGGTCGCTGCTTTGGAAGCTGCATGGCTCGATTCACTGGCGCTTCAACAATGCATCAAGAGCGATCACCCGGAGTCGTGAGCAATCAGACGGCCAGGAACTGCTCATCCATCCCTCTCATCGCAAATATGATGAAAGCCGCCGCATGCCCTATCTGGTTATGGTCGACCGCCTGAAGGGTTTCCTGCGGAACCAGAAACAACCGGTCGCCCTGTTTGTAATCGGACATTCCTTTTCCGATGAACATCTCAACGAAACCATCGTTGAGAGCCTTAAAGCCAATGCGTCTGCAGCCTGCTTTGCGCTTCAATATGATAACATGGCCAAATATCCCATGCTGGCCGCACTCGCCAAGGCGGAAGCCAATCTAACGGTGCTTGCCAGGGATGTGGCCATTATTCGTCGCCGTGAGGCGCAATGGCTTGCGAGGCCCTCAACCGACATTGCGGCGTTCGGTGGTGCCTTTGAGTTGATAAAAACCGAAAGCGATACGGCCGACGAGCCGGCTGCCCCGCAATCGCCTGATGAAGACACCGAAACGCCTCGGCCGTGCCGGTTTCACCTGGGAGATTTCGCCCGCTTTGGCGCGTTTCTTGACGACCTGGCCGGCTACGTCACACCATCTGAGACTGGAACGTAGCCATGCATGTCGATCCGACCTTCCTCGGGACCGTTGAGGATGTTAGCGGCGCCACCATCCGCGTGCACCTTGCCGAGGGCACGGTCTCCGGCCTGAGCTTCATTGAGGGTCAAAGCTACCGAGTCGGCCAGGTTGGCGGTTTTGTCCGAATCCCGCTCGGATTTGTGAACCTCTACGGCATCATCTCGCAAGTGGGCGCCAGCGCTGTTCCCGAGCGCCTTGCGGTCGAGCTGGCGTATGGCAACCGGTGGCTGACGCTTCAGCTTGTCGGCGAAGGTCAACCCGGAGCCGGATTTGACCGCGGCGTGTCGCAATACCCAACAGTCGGCGACTCTGTCCATCTCGTGACCGACGCAGACTTGCGGACTATCTACGGTCGCCCGCGAGATCCCCAATTCGTCCAGGTAGGTCATCTTGCGAGCGCCGAGGCCATTCCGGCACTTGTCGACATCGATAAGCTGGTCACGCGTCATAGCGCCGTCGTCGGCACGACCGGATCGGGCAAGTCGACTACGGTTGTCGGAATTTTGACGGCTTTATCAAACAGCAATCTATATCCGTCCGCACGGATTCTGATCATTGATATTCATGGGGAATATGGCCGTGCGCTGAGCGACAGAGCGGCTATTTTCCGCGTCAATCCTGATCCGGAACGAGGTGAACGCCCGCTCTACATCCCATACTGGGCCATGACGCTCGATGAACTATTACCGGTCACCCTTGGTCCAATCGACGGCTCAGACCGAGGCGCGGTTATTGACCGCATTAGTGACCTTAAACGGCTTGCTCTTGAACAAACAGCCCGCCCCGGTGTTTCTGCAGACAGTCTCACTGTCGATACGCCGATCCCTTTCAGCATCCACCAGCTTTGGTTCGATCTCCATTGTGAGATGCGGGCAACGCACATTCCCCAACCAGGAGTGCCGCCCTCACGTGCCACGTGGGCCTTGCAACTAAAGCCGGATGGAACGCCTGTCGAGCCCGGCGATGTGATGCGCGCCGTGCCGCCAAGATTCAGGCCCGTCAAAGATGTCGCCGGCGATCCGGAAAAAATTCGCTGGGGCACTTCCACTCTGAATATCGGCCGGCAGGTGGACGGTTTGGGCTCCAAACTCAGAGATCCAAGGTTCGACTTCATCTTTCGGCCCGGCCCATATCTCCCGGACCCTGAGGGGCAGGTGGTCGAGGATCTTGACAACCTTCTCGCCAGTTGGCTCGGGGAAGTGCAGCCCGTTACCATCCTCGACCTGTCCGGCATTCCGCCCTCCATCCAGTCAGAACTCGTCGGCGCCCTGCTCCGGATTGTCTACGATGCCTTGTTCTGGGCGCGCAACATTCCGGAAGGCGGACGTGAGCGTCCCCTTCTCATCGTCCTGGAGGAGGCGCACGCCTATCTTGCTTTGGCGGATCAGTCGACGGGAGCGGCCGCTCACTCTTCGGGGGCATCGGCCGCTGTGCGCCGCATAGCAAAAGAAGGCCGGAAGTACGGGATCGGCATGATGCTGGTCAGCCAACGCCCCTCGGAGATTCATCCGACCATCCTGTCGCAATGCGGAACGATCTTCGCGATGCGCCTTACAAATGCAACTGACCGCAGCCATGTCAGAACCGCGGCGAGCGATAGCCTTGAGGGTTTGTTCTTGATGCTTCCGGTTCTCAGGACAGGTGAAGCCATCATTGTCGGCGAAGCCGTGAATCTTCCGGTTCGGACGCTGATTGATCGCCCGAGTCCGAGGAGGCGGCCGGAAAGCGCCGATCCTGCCGTCGTCGTA
Source organism: Rhodospirillales bacterium (assembly GCA_007695045.1). Classification (GTDB taxonomy): domain Bacteria; phylum Pseudomonadota; class Alphaproteobacteria; order Rhodospirillales; family Defluviicoccaceae; genus REEP01. The sequence continues at coordinate 57,044 of REEP01000023.1, forward strand.
GCCGGCAGCGAAGAAGACGGATTTGATACGCCTGGCGGATGGAACCAGAAGCGGGATCCTTCAGACTATGCCGAGGCCGTCGAGCTGTGGCGAAGGCAGGATGCACGGTCGAGGCGTGTTCATGTCGAAGATAGTCAAGATCCGGATGACCAATGAGGAAGTCATGCGACGGCAACCCGTAACATCCAGTAACATAGCTGAAATCGGCTATGACGAAGCGTCTCGTACGTTAGAGGTGCTTTTCCGGAACGGCGGTTTGTATCAATATTTCGATGTGCCGCTTGCGGAGTACCAGAGCTTGATGAATGCAAGCTCGCATGGTCAATATCTGAATGCGCAAATCAAAGGTCGCTATCGGTATGCGCGGGTCTAGGGATTTTCCAACAGTGGGCGCTCCTTTACCACCATAGCGTCCATCTGCATTCACGCCCTGGACTGATCCAGATCGCGCAGCCAGCAGAACACCGCCCAGGTCGCGGCGAGATCTTCCTCGTTGTAACGGAGGATTTCGGCCAGCACCGCATCGCGCCCGCTTTCGTCCTCCATCTCCGTCGCCTCGATGTAGCGTGCCATGGCCCAATCGCCGCCATACTCCTCCTGGGTGCGGGCGAAGCCAACATAGTCCTCAACCACCTTGAGACTGTAGCTCGGCAGAGGCAGCGCGACCGCCTTCTGCGTCGCCGGTAAGAGATCGAACAGGTTCTCCTTGACCCGTGCGGCGATGCCGTCGCTGTCGCCATAGCGCCCGATATACAGGTCGATCTTGACCCGCTCATAATGGTGCCAGTGGACGAACGGTATGTCGCCATAGCGCGCAAATATGACGGCCGCGTCACCCAGATACGCCTCCCATCCAGCCTGGTCGCCGTTCGTCCCGAAGCCCGCCGTCGCCGCCACGAATGGCGACGGCTCGTCTCCGAAGACCTGCATGCCCCACAGATAGACCTTCTCCAAGTCATCAAGTTGCGGCGGCAGGCCCTCAAGATCGAACATGACGTAGTTTGGAGAATCCGGAATTTGCGGCGGGGCGATCAGAATCATCGTGCCCGTCGCAAGCGCACGGGCCGAGCGCAAAACATCGGTGGCGGCCGCATCGCCGACTTTGCGCATCTGCTGACCCCAGGGGCGCCTGAACGCCGCCAGCGTCGCAACGTCAAACGCCGCCAGCAGATCGTCAAAGCTGTTCACCCCGGACTCCCGCAGCGCCCTGACCATCCCCTGATCCGCCTTTGGCACAAGCGCCACGCTGTGCGCGCGTTCCGCTTCCTGCCAGCAAGGCTGCTGGTAGCCGCACCCGCCGCATTTGCTCCAACCCACGGGCGCGAACGGTGCGGCATCGGCGGTCATGAGATTGGCGATCTCTTCGAGCTCGCCGATCAGCAGGCCGGGGTCGATCGGCTCGATAACGACAATCTCCCCGGTACCCGCCAAGACCTCAAGCCGCAGCGGCGCCTGTCCGGTCGCCTGTTCGAGCAGCCAGCCATACAGCCGCAACTGCCAAAGAATTTCAGGATGGTCTTTGGCGTTGATGCGGCGCGACATTTTCACGTCGCGGACCAGATAGCTGCCGTTCTCGCGGATCAAGAAATCGGGTGCCCCGCCAAGATCGCACTCCCGGCCTGCCAATCGCGCCGAGATGTGGAAAAAGGGCTGGTAGAGAACCGTCACGCCGTCGGCGATCGCCTGCAAGGTTTGCTCCCGCCGTTCCCCCGGGGTCCCCGCGCTCAGATCGCGCACTTCCGGAAATGTCGCGAGGTGCGCGCGCTCGTAACGTTCACCGAGGCGGCGGATGACTTGCTCATACGGACCAGGCTCGGCTGCGGGGACCCCTTGGTGGTTCAGGTAAAGCCGCAGGTCGCAAGGTGCCGGCCGATAACGCCGGTAGAGATCACCGCTCGACAGAAACATCTCTCGCGCCCTCAAAAAGACAGAACTTGAGCTTAAGGTGCATCGTCTGCGGCAGCAACCGAGGTCACGTCCCTGTTGATGGTGTAGCTCGGCGGTAGCGCCGCCGCCCGACCGCGC
>REEP01000022.1 GCA_007695045.1 Rhodospirillales bacterium
CGAAGGTGGCCTGTGGTGGTGAAGCGGTAGGTGCGCCGTACCGGTGTAATGGCGCAATCGGGCCCCCCAACAGGGCGACGAGCGGCAAAAAGCCGGCCGGGAGGAACTTCGGCCAGAATGGCTGACCTGGCTGCCAGGAGAGCTGTTGGGGGGAGCCGGCGGGTCCAGGCCCGGGCATCACCGATTACCGCAAGGCCAAACACACGATGGAAGCCAAGACGTGCCCAACCTCAGGAAAAACTGGACCCAGCGCTTGGCCTGATACGCGGGTGGCGGGGGGATGACTCCGGCCATCAGCGTCCCCGCCGGGCTTCGTGCAGCTTGGCATCGACCAGGAAGCGATACCAGAAACCTTGCAGAAAATGGAACACCAGCCCGGCACGACCATCCAGAAAACCGAGACGCAACACATACCGATAAAACCAGTAGAGGAAGGCGCGCAGGAACATCGGCGCGCGCAGGTAGACATTACCCTTCAGCCACCGGGTGCGTCCGGCCTGGCCGGCGAGCTCCCCACCGCCGGCGGTCTCGCCCGACAGAATGTCGCGCACCTCGCGGTCGGCGTAGCGGTTGTGCTTGTCGGTCCAGAAGGTGAGACCCTTATGATTTTCGTCAATAATGTCGTGGCTAAAACGCCGAACCTCGCCGCCGTCGACCACCATGTGCTCGTCCATCCATCGCTGTTCGCAGCGCGCACGACCACTGCGCCAGACACGCAGCAGCCAGATGGGGTAATATCCGCCGTGACGGATCCAGCGGCCCCAGAACCAGACCTGCCGCTTGACCAGAAGGCCCGTGACCGCATCGGGCAGCATCGCAAGCATGCCGCGCATTTCCGCCACGAGTTCCGGGGTGAACCGTTCATCGGCGTCCATCCGCATGACCCAGGGCGTGGTGATGCCCGCGTGCTCGATCGCCCAGTTGAGCTGTGCGGCGTAGGTCTCCCAGGGATGGTAGACCACCCGGCACCCCGCTGCCTCGGCGATCGCCACGGTTCGGTCCGTGCTGCCGCTGTCGACGATAACGAATGCCGCCCCCAGACCTTCGGCACTCGCCAGCAGGACAGGCAGGTTCGCCTCCTCGTCGCGGGTCAGAACCAGGATCGAGAGACCGGTCCCCGCCATGGAGTTCAGTCCGGCCGCTTGGCGATCGCGATCATCGCCTTCGCCAATGGAGGCGTCCAGCCGACGCGGATGGATCGAAGCGCCGCCGCTCATCGCTCCCTCCGTCGCGGTTGTGACGCTCAATCCGTCACCACACAAGCCGGTGGTGCGCCGCCGCCGAGGACCCATCGGTAGACCTCCAGCATTTGCCGGGCAACAGCCGGCCAGGCGAAGTCACGCTCCATCCAGGCGCGGCCGTGTCCGCCCATGGCGGCGCGCGTCTCGTCGTCGAGTTGCATCGCAGCGTCAAGGGCCTCGATCAAGGGGCCGTGCGCCAAGTCGATCCACCAGCCGCAGCCGTGGGTTTCCAGACCCTCCCAGGGGGCATGTCTGGTGGTGATCACCGGCACCCCATGCGCCAACGCCTCGGCCACCACCAGGCCGAAATTCTCGGCGTGGGTCGGAAGCACGAACAAGTCGGCAGAACGGTACAGGTCGTCCTTGGTGTGTCCGGCCACCGGCGGCAACCAACTGAGCCGGACCAGCCCCAGTTCGCGGGCCAGCGTCTGCATGTCGCCCCTATGCCCAACCTCATCCGGCCCGGCGATAATCAGTTCCCAGGACTCGTGCCGCGGTGCCAAAGCCGCCCACGCCCGCAGCAGAAAGGGAAGCCCCTTCTTGGGATGAAGCCGGCTGAGAAACAGCAAGCGGCGACGGCCATCGGCGGAAACCTTACGCGCCGCCGCCGTTGGCACGACCACGCCGTTCGGCACGACCGCAACCGGGTTGCGCAAGCCGAAGGCTCGGATGTGGCGGCATTCCATCCACGCTGTCGCACGCAGGGACGCGGCTTGGCGCAAATGAGCATCTTCGAACCAGGCGCGAACGATCCGCTTCTTCCAAACCGAGCGGCTTAATGTCCAGAGGTCGAGCATCCCCCTGGGCGTTACGACGTAGGGCAGCCGGGCGCGTCTCGCGCGACGGAGGCTGACCAGCGAGTGGTACATCCAGAGCCCTTGTGAATCAACGACGTCGGGCGCCAGGCCACGCAGCGTGGCACCAAGGGTCGGGGCCCACCCGAGTGGTCGTGGCCCCCATTGGGGCGCCGGATGGACGTGATGGCCCCATGTCTTCCAGTCGTCGCCGTGTCGCGGATCGCGAATCCCTATGACGTCCACCTGACACCCCGGCAACGCTTCAAGTGCCGCAACCATGCCGGGGACCGATTCGTGCAGCCCCCCCGAGGCGCGCGAGAGGTGGGCGGTGAGAACGGCGACCTTCATCGCCGCGCCAGCGCCCCCAACAACGCGCGGTCCAATCCGGATGCGGCCTCGACCTTCGCTTGGCGTGCGACCTCCACCGCTTTCGCCAAACCATCGGCGAAGCGCGCCGGCCCCCATTTGGCGATGATCTCCCGGCTCAGCGCCGCCATGCGCGCCCGATCCGCGTCCGCGTGCGCCACGCGGTGCATCGCGGCCGCCCAGCCCTGCGTATCCAGCGGGTCCAGCGTGAAACCGTTTCGCCCCGGTTCCACCAGGTCGGCGGCACACCCGCAGCGGTCGGAGACGATCACCGGAAGGCCGGCCGCCATGGCCTCGTTCACCACCAGGCCCCATTGCTCAGTGGTGCTGCCCAGCAAAAAGCAGCCGGCCCTGGCGTACCAGGCCGGCAGTTCAGGATACTGCTTGAATCCCGGCAGGGTGACGAACGGGGCAACATCCAGCGCTTGGCATTTGGCAACGATCGCGTCCCGCAGCGGCCCGTCACCGAGGATCACCAGGTCCCACGCCGCCGCGTCACCGGCCAGGGCGCGGTAGGCGGCATACGCCGCGACCAGGCCCGGAAGGTTCTTCTTCTCGATGAACCGGGCGGATGTGAGAAAGAACGGCCGGGCCGGGGCCTGCCGCTGCACCTCGCTCAAGGCGTCGGCGCTCGGGGCTGCGAAATGATCGTTATCGACCACGTCGTAACCATCGAAGATCGCCGAGTCCGGGATGCCGAGCGCCTTCAGGTAGGCACGACCGTGCCGGCCGCCGACCAGGCCCGCCTGGAACCGGGAAACCACTCGTCGCTTCACCGCTTCGCCCCACCACGACCGGGGCATGTCGTGCCGGTTGCTGGCGGACATGACGATCCGCGGGATTCCGCGTTCCATTCCCCAGAGCAGCATGTACCGGGCCAGATGGCCACTCCAGCCCGGGACCGCGACCACCCCCGGCGACAGGTCATCGAGCAGCGTGAATACGCGCTCGCGCAGCACCCCGGTTGGCACCGTGTCGGGGTCGCCATCGATCACGGTGCGGTGTTCACGGTCGGCAGCCTCGACCCGGTCCCAGGCGTACACCTTGTCCACCGGCGACAACTCCACGGTCACCAACGGGAGACGGCCCCGGACGGCGTCGGCGCGGGCATGATGGTAGGGACCGAACCGGCGCCAGCCGAGCACGACCTTCGGTGGTTGGTTCA
>REEP01000123.1 GCA_007695045.1 Rhodospirillales bacterium
CGGTGCCGCTGGCGGCCACGCTGACCACGCTGACAGCCCTGGGTGCGGTGGCGCAGGAGGGCGTGACCACCTTGCCGCCAACGGTGGTGACGGCCAGCCGCGTGCCGCAGGACCCGGCCACGGTGGGCAGTGCCGTCACCGTGATCACCCGAGAGCAACTGGACCAGAAGCAGACGCGGTTCGTTTCCGACGTGCTGAGGGACGTGCCCGGTCTGGCGGTCAGCCGCACCGGCACCTTCGGGGCGCAGACCGCGGTCCGTATTCGCGGTGCCGAGGCCAATCACACCCTTGTCCTGATCGACGGTGTCAAAGCGAATATCGGTGACTTTGGATCCTTCGACTTTGCATCCTTGCTGGCGGATGACATTGAACGGATCGAGGTGGTCCGGGGGCCGCAAGCCACGATCTTCGGAAGCAACACCGTCGGCGGCGTGATCAACATCATCACCCGGCGCGGCACCGGCCCGCTCCGGGTCGACGGCCGCGCGGAGGGTGGCTCGTTCGCCACGTTCGACGGAGCCGCGTCCGTGAGCGGCGGCGATGACCAGGTGAACGCACGTCTTTCGATTGCGGGGCTTCGCACTGACGGGACCAACGTTTCCCGCGAGGGGTCGGAAAAAGATGGTTCGTCGAACATCACCGTGGACACCAAGGTCGGCATGACCCCGACCGAGTCTTTCGGCTTGGACGGCGTGTTCCGCTACGTACGAACCAGGGTTGACTCGGATCCGGGAACGGGGACAGCAGAGATTCCTGGTGTCGGGCTGGTCTCCATTCCTGAGGATGGTGATGACTTAAACAAGCTTGACCAATTTTTTGGTCGTGGACAGGCGAGCTGGTCCTTATTCGAAGGACTTTGGGAGAATGTCATAGGTGTGTCATATTTTCGAAGCGAATTTCAGTTCGTAAGAGACGGGGAGCGGACGAGCTTCACGGATTTTGACCGAAGGATATTTGATTATCAGTCTAATATAAATTTTGATACAGATGTATTTGTGGCAGCAACACATGGCATCTCAGTCATAATCGAACACCAAGTAGAAGATTTTGACGCCACATTTCAGGCAGAGGACGGGTTCGGCACAATAAAAAACGTCGGCTTTGCCGGAGAATATAGATTGGGGCTCTGGGACAGGCTGTTCTTGAGCGGCGGGGCTCGTTTCGATCGTAACGACCGATTCGAAAACTTCACCTCGCCTCGTGTCACGGCCAGCTATAGGCACCACGAGACCGGAACGCGGGTTCACGGCAGTTGGGGGCAGGGGGTCCGAAACCCGACTTTTTTCGAGTTGTTCGGATCTTTTGGTACCTTTATTGGCAATCCCGACCTGACTCCCGAAAACTCGGAAGGGTGGGATGCTGGCATCGAGCAATCGCTGTTCTCCGACCGGGTCACGGTGGACGTCACTTACTTCCAGAATAGGATCACCGACCGTATCAGTAGCGAGGGTGTGGCCCCGGGTGTCAGTCAACCGATAAATCTGCCCGGCACCTCGCGGGGACGTGGAATAGAGGCTTCACTCTCCGCCGAGCCTTTTCCAGGCTTTACCGTTCGCGGCGCCTACACCTTCACGGAAACGCGTGATCCCGACGGGTTTCAGTTGGCACGCCGGCCCAAGCACATCGGCAGCGCCAGCTTCAATTACGCGTTTCTGCCGGATGAGGCCGGCCGCAACCGGGCCAACGTCAACCTGGACATTCGCCATACCGGCCGGCAGCGGGACAACGTGTTCCTGGTGCCGTTCTTCCAGCGGGAGCGCGTCTGGCTCGATTCCTTCACCCTGGTCAACTTGGCCGGACGGTATGAGGTGCTGCCGGGTCTGGCCGTGATCGCGCGGATCGAGAACCTGCTCGACCAGGACTACGAGGAGGCGTTCGGGTTCCAGAGCCCAGGCATCGGCACGTTCGGCGGCGTCCAGGGCTCGTTCACGTTCTGATGGCGCGGGAGACGATGCGCGGCTTTGGTGCAGGGTTGATGCGGCGCCTGAGGGGCCGGCGTGGCCTCAGGGCGGGTGCGCTGGTGCTCGCGCTTATCGCCCTGATGGTGGCCGGCCGGGCGGAGGCCCGGCCGGAGCGCATCGTCTCCATGAACCTGTGCACCGACCAACTTGCGCTCGCCCTGGTGGAGCGTTGGCGCATCGGCTCCCTGAGCACCCTGGCGGCCGACCCCGATCTATCGAACGTCGCCGATGCGATCGACGGGTTCCGGCTGAACCATGGCCTGTCGGAAGAGATCCTACCGCTGGAACCAGATCTCGTGGTTGCCGGCAGTTTTACCGCGCAGCCCACGGTGCGGCTGCTTACCCGCCTGGGCTATCCCACCCTGGTGGTGGATTTCGCCCGGTCCATCGATGACGTGCGGGCCAATGTGCGCATTTTGGGTGAGGCTGTCGGGCAAATGGCGCGGGCGGATGCCCTGATCGGCAGCATGGATGGGCGTCTGGCCGCCGCGGCCGGACCGACCGGAAGCAACCGGCGGACGGCGCTCTACCTGCAGCCCAACGGCTATACCGCCGGCCGGGACTCGCTCATCGATGACGTGATACGCCATGCCGGCCTGACCAACCTGGGGGCGGAGGCGGGCATCAGGGGGCACGGCCGGCTGTCGCTGGAGACGTTGCTGGCCCTGGCCCCGGACATCCTGATCACCGACGAGTCCCGGGATCGGGCACCGGCGCTGGCCTACGAGATCCTGGAGCATCCGGCCATCACCACACTGCTGGGCCGGTCGATCCGGGTGAAGGTGCCGACGCGGCTGTGGATCTGCGGTTTGCCGGCGATTGCGGAAGCCGTGGAAATTCTGGCGGATGCCCGGCGCCGTCTGACGGCGGAGGCGGGGTCATGAGGGAGGCGAGCGTGAGCCGGCCGCTCGCCGCGCCGACGATTGGCCTGGACCGGGCGTGGCGGTTGCCGTTGGCGCTGGCGGCGCTACTGGCGCTCCTGCTCGCCGGCTCGTTGTTTGCCGGGCCGGTGACGGTGGGCCCGCGGGAACTGCTGGGGGCGTTGCTGGGCCGCAACCTGAGCGTGGCCGAGATCATCGTCTGGGAACTCCGGGTGCCCCGCACCCTGCTCGCCGCCATGATCGGCGCGAGCCTCGGCCTCGCCGGAGCGGTGCTCCAGGGCCTGCTGCGCAACCCGTTGGCGGAACCGGGGCTCATCGGCGTGTCCGCTTCCGCCGCGCTGGGGGCGGTGATCGCGTTCTACACCGGGTTCGCGGCGGCGTTTCCCCTGGGCCTGCCGCTGGGCGGCATGGTCGGGGCCGGGGTGGCGGTGGCGGTGCTGATGATCCTGGCCGGCCGTCAAAGCAGCACCCTGACCCTGATCCTGGCCGGGGTGGCGGTCAACAGCTTCGCCGGGGCACTCACCGCGCTGGCCCTCAACCTGTCGCCCAACCCTTATGCCGCGGCGGAAATCGTCTTCTGGATGATGGGCTCCCTGGCCGACCGCAGCTTCCAGCACCTGGGCGTCGCCGCGGCCCTGACCCTTCCCGGCTGGCTGCTGCTGATCAGCGTGGGGCGCAGCCTGGATGCGCTGAGCCTGGGGGAGGAGGCCGCCACCTCCCTCGGCTTCGATCTGCAGGCGGTGCGCTGGCGCGCCGTCATAGGCACGGCGCTGGCGGTGGGGGCTGCGGTCTCGGTCAGCGGCGTGATCGGCTTCGTCGGCCTGGTGGTGCCGCACCTGTTGCGCCCGCTGGTGGGCTATCAGCCGGCGCGGCTGCTGCCGGTGAGCGCGCTGGGCGGGGCGGTGCTGCTGGTCGCGACCGACATTTTCGTGCGCATGCTGGCGCCGGGGCCGGAATTGAAGATCGGGGTGGTGACCGCCCTGATCGGGGCGCCGTTCTTCCTGATACTGCTGTTGCGCCTGAGGGCGACGTCGCCATGACGGCCCTCGCCCTCGACCGTGTCGCGGTGCGGTTCGGCGACCACGTGGCGCTGGACGACGCATCGGTCACCGTGAGCCGTGGCGAGATGATCGGCCTGATCGGCCCCAACGGCGCCGGCAAGACCACCCTGCTTCGTGTCGCGGCTGGGCTGCTGCGCCCGGCGGGGGGGCGGGTGCTGCTGGATGGCCGTCCCATCGGAACGGGAGATCGCCGCAGCCGCGCCCGGCTGCTGGCCTATCTGCCGCAGGGTGCGCCCTGTCACTGGCCGTTGGAGGTGCGCCGGCTGGTGACGCTGGGCCGGCTGCCGCACCTGCTGCCCTGGCAGGCGCCGACCGGGACGGACGCCGAAGCGGTGACGTCGGCGCTCGACCTCGCCGATGTGGGACACTTGGTGGGCCGTGACGTCCTCACCCTTTCCGGCGGCGAACGCGCGCGGGTGCTATTGGCGCGCGCGCTGGCGGTGGAGCCGGCGCTGCTGCTGGCGGACGAGCCGGTCTCCGGGCTCGATCCCGCGCATCAGCTCCGGGTGATGACCGTGCTGCGGGCCCGGGCGGATGCGGGCACCGGGGTGGTGGTCACGCTGCACGACCTGGGCCTGGCCGCGCGGTTCTGTCGGCGGCTGGTGGTGGTGGACGGGGGCCGGGTGGTGGCCGACGGGACCCCGGCCGACGTGCTCACGCCGGAGACCTTGGCCAACGTGTTCCGCATCCGCGCCAGGGTGGGGACGTGGCAGGGAAGCCGCTACGTGGTGCCGTGGGCGGTCACCGACGAGGGGGAAGGCGCTGACAGCGATCAGCCGGTGCTGCATCCCGCCGCGGCCGGGAGGCTCCGGTGACGCCGGGGTCAGGCCCGGTGATGGCACCGTCGCCCGCACCGCGGCGGGAGGTGCGGGTGACGGCCGCCGCCACCCTGCTGTCGCTGCTGGGCCACGGTGGCGCGCTGGCGGCCGTGCTCTGGCTGGCGGCACCGGGTTCGCCGGCGCCGGGCCTGCCCGCGGCGATCACGGTGGAGGTGATCGCGATGTCACCAGACCCGGGGGGCGACCCGGACGGGGGCGCCGGCACCACCACCGGCAACGCGGACATCATGGCCGAGGCGCCGGAGGCTGGGCGCCAGCCGGCGGGCGGCCAGGTCGCCGATGGCGACGTGCTTGGGGCGCCGGTGGCAGACAGGACCGCCGCACCTCCTGAACCGGATGGCGCTCAGGCCGATACACCGGCACCGGCGGCCGACGTGGCGGCGGCCGCAGTGCTGACGGCCGATGAGGGCCTTGACGTCATGACCCCTGCCGATCCGTCCCTGGCGGGCGAGTTCAGTGCGATGGCCACCGACGGCGGCGGCCGTGACCTGGCCCCCGCCCCGGCCACCACCAAGCCGGCTGCTGCTGTGCGCCCGGCGCCGTCGCGGCAGGCGCAAGCCCCGTCGGAGCGGCCGTCAGAGCGGCAACGGGACCGCGCCGGCCACCGCGACGGTGCCCAGCCGCAGTCAGACACGGCAGCGGCGCGGTCGGAGGGGGCTACCGATGCCGGCGACGGGCTGGCGGCGGGCGCCGGCGGGACGCAGCTGGCTCATGCCGGGTTGGGCGCCGGTACCGCCGGCTTCGCCGCGGGCCCGCGTTTCCGCTTGGGCGCCCCGGGCAACCCGCTGCCACCCTATCCCGAGATGGCGCGGCGCCGCGGCCAAGAAGGCCAAGTGGTGCTGGCGGTGGTTTTGGCCGCCGACGGCACGGCCCTGCAGGTGAGCGTCGCCGACAGCAGCGGCTATCGGCTGCTGGACCAAGCCGCTGCCCACACCGTGAAGCGCTGGCGGTTCACGCCCGATCACGGCCGTGGGCAGGCGACCGTGCGGGTGCCGATCGCCTTCCGGCTGACCGATTGAACCCTGCCGTGGACGCCGCCCGCGCGGCGCGAGCGGATCAGCCCCGAAAATCCTCCAGCGCCAGGAAAGCCGGCCGCGGCCGCCGCGGGCCCAGCTTGGGCGGCGAGAGGGCGCTGACCAGGCGAGGCTGATTGCGCATCCACACGTTCATCACCTGGGCCGACAGGGACACGGACTGTCGCAAGATCTCGCACTGCAACTGCATCAACTCGAACATCGGGTTTGGCACCGGCTTCCTCCCTGGGGAAACGCTGTTGTCACCACCTTGCAATATAAGATCGCAACGCAAACGCATTTTCAACCCGGAGAATGCCGTGCCGCTCGTGGGGTGGCGTGCGCCGACGGCCGGTGCGGCGTCAGGGCGTCTGGGCCGGGATGCATGACGGTGCTGTTTTCCCTTGCGCGCGCCTGCACTGGCTCGTACTTTTCCGGTTTCGCGAGGTTCCCGCAAAGCGGGACGCGCGTCCCTTCCCAAGCCGGGGCCGTAGCTCAGTTGGGAGAGCGCTACAATGGCATTGTAGAGGTCAGGGGTTCGATTCCCCTCGGCTCCACCAAGGAAAACAAGGGGTTGGCTGAAGCCCCGCGGGCCGTGCAGCTGGCCACATCGGAACCCCACGCGATCGCGTGATCGGAGGGGGAAACGTCGGCCATCCCTTGTTGTGGCCGTTGCGCGGCGACGGTTCGAGATCTCGCCACTCAGGATCCTTTGGCCCCGTGGTCTTCCGCCCGGTAACGCTTGACGTTGATTTCGTCGGCCCGGGAACGCATGGACGCACTGTCGTGCCACGCCTGCATGCGCAGCATCGTATCCATGTCGAGGTCGAACGCCTTCTCAAGCCGAAGCGCCATCTCCGGAGACAATGCGGATTTGTCATGAACCCAGTCCGACAGGGTGGCTCGCCGCACGCCCAGGATCTCCGATGCCTTCGCGATACTGAGATGCAATGGCGCGCGCTCACTCCCGCGCCGCAGCGGAACGGAACTCGTGCCGCGGCCGGGGCGTTGATGCGGATGAGGCGGTGCTGGTAATATCAGGGAGCTCTAATGTTCTGACAGCTGGGGAACCCGTCATGCGTCACCGGAATGTCCTGCCGATCGCGTTTGCCCTGATCATCACCGCGGTGTGGGCCTGGAGCCAGCCGGTTCGAGCCGAAGCGCCGGGAGATGAGCGTGATCTACTGGTCATTCTCGCCTCAGAGCGGCTGGAGACCCAGGCGATGGCCCTGATCCTCGCCAATCACACCCTGCAACGGGAGCGGCAGGTGCACATCCTGCTGTGCGATGCCGCGGGCCGGTTGGCGCTGGACGGCGCCGAGGCGGAGCCGGTGAAGCCCATCGACCGGTCGCCGGTGCAGCTTCTGCAGGCGGCCATGACTGCCGGCGCCGATGTCCAGGTATGCGCCATCTTCCTGCCGAATGCGGGGCTCGAGCCCGATGCCCTGGCACAGGACATCACCGTGGCGACGCCGCCGGAGATCGCGGCCAAGCTGGTGAGCCCGGACTGGCAGGTGATGTCGTTCTGATCCGCTTCCGTGGTGCGGCGCCCGGGTGGTCCGCGGGCCAAAACGGTACGGTGTCGACTCTGATGTTGACCGAAGGGATACCTGCCATGCGTCTGCGCATTCTGTCGTTCGCCATGCCGATGTCGGTGGTTGCGGTGTGCATCGTGACCGGTGTCGCCGGGCCGGTGTCGGCGGCGGAACAGCGATTGCCCGGCCCGCTTGTGGACGTAGCGTGGCTCCAGCAGCACCTGGACGACGTGGTGGTGCTGGACGTGCGGCGCGATCCCGACCAGTTCGCCGAGGGACGCATTCCGGGGGCAAGGCTTCTGGATTGGTCGGCGGTACGGGATGATCGCATCATCGACGGCGTGGAGTTCCAGATGATCCTGCCGGAGCCGGCGACGTTCGAGGGCCTGATGCAGGCGGCCGGCGTGGACAGCGGTGACGCCATCGTCGTGACGTCACCAGGGAAAGCCGCAGCCGACGTCACCGTCGCGGCGCGGGTTCTGTGGCAGCTCAAGTACTTTGGTCATGACGCGGTGGCCCTGCTGGATGGTGGCACCGCGGCATGGACGGGCGAGGGTGGCGCGCTGGAAACCGGCGAAGCCGCATCGACCGAAGGGGACTTCCGGGTCCTGACCGAGCGCCCGGAACTGCTGGTCGAAAGCCAGGGGGTGCTGGATCGGCTCGGCGCCGAGGGCGTTCAGCTTATCGACAACCGCCCCCAGCCGTTCTTCCTCGGGCTGGAGCAGGAGGACTATGTTTATGCACCCGGCCATATCCCCGGCGCGATCAACATCCCGTTCACGCTGAACACAGAAGTCTCTGCGCCGGCTTTCATCCGTGAACCGGACGACCTGTTGGCGGCCTATCGGACCCTTGGCCTCGATCCCGCAGCCGAGGAGCTGATCGCCTACTGCAACAGCGGCCACGTTTCGGCACTGACGTGGTTCGTGCTCCATGAGTTGATGGGGCTGGAGCAGGCGCGGCTCTATGACGGCTCCATGCACGCCTGGACGTTGGACGAGACCCGGCCGGTGGCCAATCCGCTGGCGCGTTGAACAGATCTTTCACAGGCGAGGCCCGCGACCGGGACAGTCCTTTCAACCCGACAGTCCGGGGCTCAAGCAACGCCGAAGACGGACGCTTCCCACATATGCTAAAATCTCCCCCCAGCGGCACGGGAGATAGCCATGGCCGACGTGGTGGTTCGCGACCTGGATGACGACGTGGTGGATCGGCTGAAGGCACGAGCCGCGGCCGAGAGGACCTCTCTGGAGCAAAAACTGCGTGATGTGCTGACCGATGCTGCGAAACCAACGCGCGCCGAGGTCCTCGCGGAGATGCAGCGCATCCGGGCAATGACCCCCCAGCGGCTCGCCAGTGAGAGCGTCGAACTGATCCGTGAAGACCGCGATGCCCATTGATGCTCGTCATCGATGCCAGCGTTGCCATCAAGTGGTATCTTGATGAACCGCTCTCAGATGCCGCTCTGAGACTTGCTGTCGCCGAACCCGACCTGATCGCCCCGGACCTGGTTGTCGCCGAGGTCGGTAACGCGCTCTGGAGGCGGCGTCGGCAGGGAGACATCAGCGCCGCCCAGGTAACGGCGGCTGGTTCCGCTCTACCGCACGCCTTCTCCGAACTCGTCGCGGCGGCCGAGCTTATCGGCGATGCCTTGCGGATTGCCGAGCAACTCGACCATCCCATCTACGATTGTCTCTACTTGGCGCTCGCGTGGCGGCGGGAGAGCGTCGTGGTCACGGCCGATCGACGGCTGGCGGCGCGGGTCCATGGAACCGGGTGGGATCTGCGCGTGCGCCTGCTTGCCGGCCGGGCCGGTCAATCATGAGGCGCCGCTGGTGTTCGTAGTCCCATCCAAAACCAGCCGGGCCAGGGTCTCGATCTCCCGGTGGGCGGTGGAGCCGGGGGCATAGTCGCCCACCCACTGACCGTGGTCGAAGGCATAGGCGAACGCGGTGCGCATGCCGATGGCGGGCGCGATCGGCTCCCCGAACTGTTCGTACATCGAGAGCTTCTGGGCGATGGTCGTGCGCCGGTCCAGCCGATTGGGCACGATGACGCAGGCCGGCCGGACGCTGCGGCGCAGCTCCCGCGATTTCTGGATCAGCGCGATGAACCCGGCGGTGGAATGGAAATCGATCCCGCTCGGGTTGACCGGAATGACGATGAGATCCGAGACGGTGGTCACCGCCGCCATCGAGTATTGAAGACCGGGCGGCAGGTCGATCACGACGATCGGGTTGGAGGTGGCGAGGCTCTTGATGTGGGTCACCCACAGCATGCCGGGATAGCGTTCTTCCGGCTTGGCTTCGTGCAGGATGCGGGCCACGGTCTTGACCGGGAGGCGGCCGGCCTTGGCCCACGTCGCCGCGGTGGCCTGACGGTCCGCGTCCACCAGCACACACCCCTCTCCGGTGGCCCGATGCAGCGCGCAGGCGAGGTTGACGGCAACGGTGCTCTTGCCGGCACCACCCTTGAAGTTACAGACGGCAATGATCGCGGGAGGCATGGCGGGATCGCTTGATGAGAAGGCGCTGTCCGGTAGCGCGGGTCAGAACGAACGGGCTTGCAATGTGTCTTGTCCGGGCGGGATCATAGCGGTGTTTCGGCCGCTTTCGAACGTCGGGCATCGCGGAGCGCTTGGGCCCGTCGGGCGGCATCGATGGCGGTGGTGGCGCCGACATTGAGCGCATTGACGACCAGCGCCACACCATGGGCAAGAAAAGCAGCCGTTGCCGCGGCTTCGATGGGGACGCCCAACGGCACCATGACCGCGACCCAGGCCAGTTGAAACGGGCCCAGATTGGCGACCCCGTTGATCGGCAGGGCGAACGCGAATGAGGCGGCGACGCCGGCCAGCACGCTCGCCGGCCAGCCGGGGGTCGCGTCCAGGGCCACGGAAACGGCGTGAAAGCCCGTATACAGCACCAGCCACAACGCCGCCGTCCACAGCAACAGCATCACGTGACGCGCCGGGGTGAGGGTCGTGGCGGCGGCCATGAGATTGTCGACCAGGGCCATGACCTTCTTCCGGCGCCGCAGGGCAGGGGGTACGACGATCATCATCAACCGCGCCAGTAACGGCAACGCCAGTGCCATGGCCAGGGCGGCGAGGGCGCCGGTCGCGGCCAGCCACGGGATCACCGCCGGCAACCCCAGGGCTTCCCAGTACACCAGGACCAGGATGCCGCCGGCGACGACGAGGAACAGAAGGTCATACACCCGCAGCAGGACAAGCACGCCCAGACCGTACGAGAGACCGACGCCGAGCCGGCCGCGGAGCAGCAGCGGCAACGAGAATTCGCCGACCTTGGCCGGCAGCAGGCCCACCAGGAACACGAACACGGCGGTGATATGGACCAGCACGAACTGCATTCTCTGTTGGATCGCGAGGGCGAGACGGGCGCTTCGGACGGCCAGGCTGAGGCCCAACAGCACGGCCGCCGCGGCCACCAGGCCGAGGTCTGCCCGTCGCAACGCCTGCCACGCCAGGTCGAGATCGACGAGCGCAACGAAGAACCACAGCGTGGCCCCGGTGACCGCGACCGCGACCAGCGTTTTGATGAGAGTGCGACCGCGGGTCGGTGCGGGCGCGACCTTTTCGGGCGGTTCCTGCATGGCGTCATGCCTTTGCAGCGTCATGCTGACGCGAGCGCCCTGTTTCGCCGGACGCGTTCGGGTGGTAGCAACCTCCAGCAACAACGGCAACGATCACGTGAGCGCAGCGGCTTCGCGGCAAGGCTGACGATGGGCGACACGACAGCACCACGTCCCGATCCGGTCGCGCATAGGCCCGCGACTCCCGCGGGCGTGGATCGGCAGCGCCGGCGGGAGGCCCGGGCCGACGGGGTCGTGCACGTCTTGGGTGTGGGCGGCAGTCTGGCCGGGTTTGCGCTGCTGTCACCGGCTGCTGCCGCGGCCGAGGATGCGGTGCGGGCGGTCGCGGTCCTGGTATACGGCGCGGCATTGGTGGCGACCCTCGGGGTGTCCGCGCTCTACAACACGTTCCGGGAACGGCCCGTGGGGCCGATGCTGCGGCGGCTTGATCACGCCATGATCTTCATGATGATTGCCGCGACCTACACGCCGTTTCTCGCGGTTGCCCTGGGCGGGCCGTGGGGTTGGGGGCTGCTTGCCGTGGTATGGGTGATTGCCCTAGCCGGTGTCGGCGTCAAGCTGCTCCGTCCCGAACGGTACGAACGCTTGGCGATCGTTCTGTATCTCGGGCTTGGCTGGGCCATCGTGGTGGCGCCGGGACCGCTGTTCGCCGCCGTGTCCGTTCCGGCGATCGGGCTTCTGGCATTGGGCGGCGTGCTGTATTCCGGCGGTGTGGTGTTCTATCTGCTCGACCGCTTGCAGTACCATCGGGCCATCTGGCACGGCTTTGTCCTGGCGGCCGCGACCTGCCACTTCATGGCGGTGTGGGGCGAGGTGGCAAAACCAGGTTTTTGGACATGACCATCCACCCGGTCAGGGAGCGGAGCGATGGGGAGACAGCATGTCGATGGTGATCTGGCGCATCAGGGCGACGAATGCGCGACCGTCCACCCGCTCGGCGTGGGCCTGTCCGTGGACGGTTCCCAATTGAGTTGGCCCGTCGCAGAAACTGGCGGAGACATCGATGCGGCCGTCGGGCCTGGGCCCGCCGCCGCTGGACCGCCCCAGGCACTGCTCGCGACCGCTCAGACCGGAAGCGCCGTTCAGGGTGACGACGATGCGTATGTCCCGATTGGCGGCACGATCCGCGTCGGCGGTGAACCGGGCGGTATCGGTCCACGTCACGGCTTCGGTCATCGCGGCGACCACGTGTGATGCCACAACAGGGTCGCCGGCATCGAACGGATCGCCCTCGACCTGCACCAGCAAAGGGCCCTCTGCCATGATGGGTTGGGCGAAGGCCCAGGGATCGTCGACGCGGCGGTCGGCAACCGTGCGCGGACCCTCCTCGCAGGCGGTGAGGGTCAGGATGATGAACGGCACTGCGGCGCGGGCCAAAGCGGTGACGGGCCGGCGGTGCGGACCTGGGCGCGGAACCATCGTCCTTCTCCCGGGTATCTTTCCTGGGCGGTGTCGACCTGACAGAGAACGCGCGACTCGAGGAGCATCCGTACCGTGACCGAAGACAGCATGGTCGGCAAGGTTGTTGTGGTGACCGGCGGCACCGCCGGTATCGGGCGCATGACGGCGCGGGAACTGGCACGCCGTGGTGCGGCCGTGGTCGTCGTGGGGCGCGACCGCGACCGCGGGGGCGATACCGTGCAGGAACTGAACGCCCTCGGCGGAACCGGCTGCGGCGCGTTCGTTCGGGCGGATCTGTCGGTCATGGCGGAGGTGCGTCGGCTGGCCGAAACCGTGGCCGCCGAATGGCCCCGAGTGGACGTGCTGATCAACAATGCCGGCGCCATGTTCGGCACCCGCCAACGGACCGCGGATGGGATCGAGGCCACATTCGCCCTGAACCATCTGTCGTACTTTCTGCTGACTCACCTGATGTTGCCAACGCTCAAGGAGGTGCCGGGTTCCCGCATCGTCAACGTCGCGTCCGATGCGCATTTCGGGGTGCGGCTCGATTTCGATGACCTCGAGTCGGCGCGGCGATACAGCGGCTACCGCGCTTACAAGCGTTCCAAGCTGTGTAACCTGTACTTCACCTATGAACTGGCCAGGCGCCTCGACGGCAGCGGCCCCGTGGTCAACGCTCTGCACCCCGGGTTTGTGGCGACCGAGATCGGCGTGCGCAACCGCTGGGTGCCGCGTCCGCTGTGGCGGCTGTTCACCTTGTTCGCGATCAGCGAGGAAGACGGGGCGCGCACCCCGGTCCACCTCGCCGCATCCGCGGAAGTGGCGGGCGTCAGCGGCCAATACTTCAGCAAGTGCCGGCCGGTGCGGTCATCGGCCGTGTCGCAAGATGAGGATGCGGCGCGGCGGCTGTGGGGGATCAGCGCCGGGATGACCGGGGTCGGCGTCTGACGCGGGGCGCCGCCGATGCGCCGGCAAGGGCCGCGCCGCAGGGTGGTCAACGGCACCCGTGTTCGATTAAGACGTGGCGACGACGATCGGGGGGCGTCCGCCGACCAACCATAACAACCGCGCGAGGATAAAACGCGATGAGCCTGACCGAAGAACAGACGATGATCCAGGACATGGCCCGGCAGTTCGCCCGGGAACAGCTGCTGCCCTTTGCTGCCGAATGGGATCGCACGGCGACGTTTCCGGCGTTGGCGATCCGCCAGATGGGCGAACTCGGCCTGCTGGGCATGGTGGTGCCGGAGGAGTGGGATGGTGCCGGCGCCGACCACGTTGCGTACGCCCTGGCCCTGGAAGAGATTGCCGCCGGTGACGGCGCCTGCTCCACCATCATGAGCGTGCACAATTCGGTTGCATGCATGCCGATCCTCAAGTTCGGCAATGCCTCTCAGAAGGAACGATTCCTCAAGCCGATGGCGCGCGGCGAACTGCTCGGCGCCTTCTGCCTGAGCGAACCGCAGGCCGGATCCGATGCCGCCGCGCTGCGCACCCGGGCGGTGCGCAACGGCGAGGGATACGTTCTCAACGGGGTCAAACAGTTCATCACCTCGGGCAAGCACGGGCAGATCGGGATTGTGTTCGCCGTGACCGACCCCGAAGCCGGCAAGCAGGGGATCAGCGCGTTCATCGTGCCGACGGACACGCCCGGCTACACCGTGGCCCGGGTCGAGGAGAAGATGGGGCAGCACGCCTCCGACACTGTTCAGATCGTGTTCGAGGACATGTGGCTGCCGGAGGATAACTTGCTAGGCCGGGAGGGCGAAGGTTACCGGATCGCCCTCAGCAACCTGGAGGGCGGGCGCATCGGTATCGCGTCCCAGTGTGTCGGCATGGCGCGAGCCGCCTTCGAGGCGGCGCTCGACTACGCCAAGGACCGGCAGACCTTCGGCGTGCCGATCATCGATCATCAGGCGGTCGCCTTTCGCCTGGCCGACATGGCGACGGAGATCGACGCCGCCCGGCTGTTGGTGCTGCGGGCAGCGGCGTTGCGCGATGCCGGGGCGCCGTGCCTGAAGGAGGCCTCCATGGCCAAGCTGTTCGCTTCGGAAATGGCGGAACGGGTATGTTCCAAAGCCATCCAGGTCCTGGGCGGATACGGCTATCTCGCCGATTTTCCGGTGGAACGGATTTATCGCGACGTGCGTGTGGCCCAGATCTACGAAGGGACATCGGATGTGCAGCGCATCGTCATCAGCCGCGCCATCAGCCGGCAATGACGGCGCTATCCTCGGACCTGTTCCAACGGTGGAGGGCTTATGCCGATCTGGATTCTTGAACCGGTCGCCGACCCTGACGACCCGCGCTGGCAAGGCCGGCCCCGATTTGACCGGGTTGTGGTGCGTGCACCGACCGCCGCTTACGCGCGGGTCGTGGCCCAGCCTTTGGACACCCCCGACAAGGTCCCCGAATTCGGGGAGCAGGACCCGCGCACCGGCAGCGGGTTCAAGGACGAGAAGCTGTATCGGGTCATTCCCGACACCGGCAGCGACCATCCCGGGGAGGGGGCGTTCGCAATCCTCGAATCGACCCCGGCTTCCGGGGGCTGACGCACCGGACCTCGGTTCATTGCCGATCCTTGCCATCCTGCCGGCGCCGGCCGGAACGCGGTTCGAGCCCCTGCGAGGGCCTCTCCGGGTGCCAGAATGCAGCATGCCGAACACAGTGTCGCAATTTTGCACTGTCCACGGTCATTCTGCGTTTACACCGTTGGTATCATCAAGTACCTGAAAACGGGTTCCTGGGAACGGTGGTGTTATTCGGGAGGGCGGAGACAGGATGCGGGGGGAATCAACCGGCCAAGCGGTCGCACGCGCCCTGATGTGCGGCACGGCGGTGTATCTGATGGCCGGGTTCCTCCCGCTCGGCATCGGGCACGCCACGCCGGACCCGGCGGCATCGAGATCTTCGGTGCCTCCGGTGACCGCCGATCCGCGGATCCATTCGCGGATGGATCCCATGTATCTCATCGCGCCCGGCGACAGCTTGCAGATCGTCGTGATCGGTCACGACGATCTCAGCCTGAGCGTTCCGGTGCGACCGGATGGCCGCATTTCCGTGCCTCTTCTGGGCGATGTGACGGCCAGCCACAAGACCGCCAGCCAACTCGCCGATGAACTGGAGCAGGCACTCGATGCATTCATCGTGGCCCCGTCGGTGACGGTCATCGTGCGCGGCGCCACCGGCACGTTCGATCAGCAGATCCGGTTGATCGGCACGGCTGAGCGGCCTGCGGCATTGCCCTACCGACAGGGGATTACGCTCCTCGACGTGATCACGGAGGCGGGCGGATTGTCGCCCTTCGCCGCCGGCAATCGTGCCTATGTCATCCGTTACTTGGATGGGGTGGAACAGCGTATTCCTGTCCGGTTACGCGATCTGGTCGACCAGGGCGACATGACGGCGGACCTGCCCATGCTGCCGGGCGACGTGCTCGTGGTGCCGGAGGGCTTCTTCACCGGACGATGGTCGATCGATCCCACGGCCAACTTCACCCTCGCCTTCACCGACAACGTGGACCTCACAGAATCGTCCCGCAAGCAGTCCGCACTGGTGGTGTCGACGACGCCGGGGGTGGTTCTGAGCGGCGAAGCCGGCCGAATCAGCGGCGCCCTGACCGCAGGCGTGTCGCTGCGGCACCGGACGTTGCTTCGTGACCGCGACCTCGGTACGGACAAAGGCTTTGAGTCCTCCCTGCGGTTGACGGGGGCCGCGAATACCGAGCTGCTGGAAAATCGCCTGTTTCTCGACACGCGTGCTTCGGTCAGCCAGCAGGTGCGTGATTCGCGGGCGGCGCGTTCGGTTGCCGACGACGTCCAAACCAACCTGGAGACGGTGGCAACGGCCCAGATCAGCCCCCGGCTGGTGAACCGCTACGGCGGCTACGCCGTGCAGGATATCCGCTACTCGCTGGGAGCGTTCGCTCGGAGCGATCCCGAGGACAGTTCCCTGTTTGATTTCCTCGGTGATGACGCGGAGACCACGATTTCCCACACGGTGTCGTACGCGCTTACCAGCGGGCCCCGGTTCCCTAACCTGCGCTGGGGCTTGCGCGGCAGCGCCAGCCAGTTGAACCGGTCGGACGACGACGACATCAGGCGGGCGGAGGTCAGCGCAAACGTGGAGTACCCGATCACGCGGTCGCTGGCGGCGTTGGGTTCAGTGGGGTTTCAGTGGCGCGACGAAGAGGACACCGACGTCAACGACATCAGTGCGCCGACGTGGCGTTTCGGCCTCCGTTACCGCCCCAGCCCACGCCTGGATGCCTCCCTGACCTACGGCCAGAGGGACGATTTCCGTTCGTTCGCCGGCAACCTGAACTATCAGATCGCGCCCCGTACCCGGCTGTTCGCCTCCTATGACGAGCGGCGCGAGACGTCGGCCGAACGGTTCTTGCGCGATCTCTCGGGGCTCACACAGATTCCGGGAACACCCCTGTTCATCGATCCGGACACCGGGCAGCCGTTCGACCCACGCACCGATCCGGGAGAGATTCGCCAGGACACCCGAATCATTCGGGTCTTCCGCGGCGGCATGACGGGGGACTGGGCCAACAACCGCATCTCGCTGACCGGCACCTACCGGACCGAAGACCGGGATTTGCGACCCGAAGTCGCCGAAGACGTGATCATTATCAGCGCCAGTTGGGGGCGGGCTCTCAGCCGCAACACCGATGCCAGCGTCACCACATCTGTCGAGCGCAGTTCGATCGATGACCGGGACGATGACACCTTCCGGATTTCCGGGCGGCTCAGTCATCAGGTGTATCGCGACATCAGCGCCTTCGCATCGTACGGCTTCCAGACCCGCACGTCCGACTTGGCCAGCCGCGAGTTCACCGAGAACGCGGTGACGGTGGGCGTATCCGCGCGTTTCTAGGCGCCGATCCGATCCTCAGTCGTCGCGGCCGTCGGGCACCAGGGAAAGCGTATTCGCTCTGGGCCCGCCAGCCACCGCTGCCGACGCGGTCCCGGCGATCACGCCTGCCTCAGGCATCTGGCACCTTGACCCGCCCCTCTCCCGTCGGCGCCCGTCCAACGCGGCCGGCGGAGCCCGCCATGGTTGATGAATACCGCTGAGCCACACTGTTTTGCGCTGATAAGGGGACACGTGCGCACGCGAATCGTGCAGGATGCTGCAGCCGTTGTGGTCCAGTCTTAACCGATGACGCTGTCGCCCCGCCGCCTGACGGAACTCGTGGTCGAACTGGTGAGCCGGCCCGGTCACGAGAAACTCCGGGCCTTGATGTATGAACTGCTGGTCTACGGTCTCGGCGCCAACAGCACCGATATCCATTTCGAGCGGTCGATGCCCGAGGTGCGCGGGCGGCTGGATGCGTTGCTGGGCCAGACGGTTTTGGAATTCAAGCGCGATTTGCGGCGGGAGCGACGGACGGCGGAGGAGGAACTCGGCCGCTACCTGCCGCAACGGGAGAAGGAAACCGGCGAACGGTTCATCGGCATCGCCACCGACGGTGCCGAGTTCGTCACCTACCAGATGGAGGACGGCCGACTCACCGCCATGGTCAGCTATCGTCCGTCCGCCGAGGATCCCGCCGGCCTGCTGTTGTGGCTCGACTCGGTGGTCTCTCTGCAGCCGGACCTGACGCCCGAGCCGGTCACCGTCAGGGTCGAACTGGGCCGCGAGAGTCTTGCCTGCCGACGGGCACTCAGCGGCTTGACCCACCTTTGGCATGCCGTGCGAAGCGGTCCGGAGGCCACGCTCAAGCGGCAATTGTGGGCCGATCTGATTGCCATCGCCTACGGCAGCCGGATCGACGAGGATGCCCTGTTCCTGCAGCACACATACCTTACCATCGTGGCGAAGACCATCGCGACGCGAGTGCTCGACATCCCGCTGCCGGCCCCCGGCGACCTTCTCTCCGGTCGGGCATTCACGGAGGCCGGCATCTCCGGCGCGGTCGAATCGGACCTGTTCGATTGGGTTCTGGAGGCACCGGGCGGCCCCGAAATGATCGCCCGGATTTCCCGGCAGGTGGCCCGATTCCGGTTGGACGACGTGCGGCATGACGTCCTTAAGGACCTCTACGAATCGCTGATCGACCCCGATCAACGCCATGACCTCGGAGAATACTTCACGCCGGACTGGCTGGCGGCTCGGGTCGCGGCGGAAGCGCTGGCGTGTCCGCTGGAGCAGCGGGTGCTGGACCCTGCCTGCGGGTCGGGGACGTTTCTGTTTCATGCGATCCGCCTGTTCTTCGCGGCGGCGGATGAGGCGCGGCTGAGCCCGGGGGAGGCCCTGAAGCAATGCCTGGAGCAGGTGATCGGGATCGACGTGCACCCCGTCGCCGTGCTGGTGGCGCGTGTCACCTATCTGCTCGCGCTCGGGGACGAGCGTCTGCGCAATCGCCCGGAAGCGATCGCCTTGCCGGTGTATCTGGGCGATGCCCTGCAGTGGAACACCCGTCAGATCCTGGCACATCGCGATGTGGTGATCCGGGTGCCGGATGGGCCGGACCTGATCTTTCCCCAGGCCCTCGCCGATGATCCGGCACGGTTCGACGACACGGTCAAGGCCATGCTGGCGATGAGCGATCACAACGCCAGTGATGACGCTTTCCGGGCCTGGCTCAGCCGCGACGGTAACTGCGCCGGGGCCGATGCCGACGATTTGGTGACAACCTACGGTCACCTCCGCGACCTTCGCCAGAGCGGCCGCAATCATGTCTGGGGCTATGTCGCCCGCAATCTCAGTCGGCCGCTGTGGCTGTCGTCGGCCTCACAACGCGCGCATGTGGTCGTCGGCAACCCGCCGTGGCTGTCGTTCCGTTACATGGCGTCGGCCATGCAACGGACGTTTCGGGATGAATGCCGGAAACGGGGTCTATGGTCAGGCGGCCGGGTGGCGGCACACCATGACATGGCGGCGTATTTCTTCGCACGAGTGGCCGAACTGTATCTTCGCGACGGCGGCACCATCGGCTTTGTCATGCCCTATGGTGTGCTCAACCGGACCCCCTATGCCGGCTTCCGCACCGGCCGGTTCGGGGAAACGGAGGTGCGGTTCGTCGCTGCCTGGGTGTTCGACGAGACGGTTCAGCCGCTGTTTCCGGTACCATCGGCGGTCCTGTTCGCCAGACGCGAGCCCTCCGGGAGCCTGCCCGATTCGGTGGCGGTGTTCACCGGCCGCCTGCCGCGGCGGGATGCGTCCCCGGCAGAGGCGGCGACGCGCCTGGCCTGTTGCGCCAAGCCCTGGCCGGACAAGGCCCTGCAAGGCGGCCGCTCTCCCTATGAACGTGCCTTCCGCCAGGGCGCCACCATGGTGCCGCGCCGGCTCTGCCTGGTGGATCGCCTGGAGACCGGACGCCTCGGCGCCAATCCATCCGCGCCGCTGGTGGAAAGCCGGAGCAGCAAGCTGGAAAAGCTCCCCTGGTCGCAACTGCCGCCGCTACGCCAGGCGGTGGAGGCGCGGTTCCTGCGTCCCCTGTACCTGGGAGAATCCGTCGCTCCCTTTCGCGTGCTCGGTGCCTCCCTGGCGGTGGTCCCCTGGGACGACCATGCCGGACAGATCCTGGATGCCGCCGCCGCTCAGGAACTGGGCTATCCCGGTCTCGCCAGATGGCTGGACACGGCCGAAGGGCTTTGGCAGGAACACGGGCGAAGCGAACTGACGCTGCTAAGGCGCTGGAACTATTTGGATTCGTTACGAAAGCAATTGCCGCCGGCACCGGTGCGCGTTGTCTACGCCAAGTCGGGGCAGCTTTTGTCAGCCGCCATCATCGAGGACAAGCGTGCCGTCATCGATCACAAGCTGTATTGGGCGTCGTTCGACCGTTATTCCGAAGCGCTTTACATTACGGGGCTTCTGAACAGCGAAATCATTCGCAGCCGAATCGCCGCCCTGCAGTCGCGCGGACGTTGGGGAGCGCGGGATGTGGACAAGCTGGTGTTCGACCTGCCCATCCCGCGGTTCGACACCCGCGTGCCGCTGCATCTCGCCTTGATGCGGGCCGCCCTGGAGGCCGAGCGCATCGCCGGCCTGGTGACGCTGCCACCGCACCTGCATTTCGTCAAAGCCCGGCGGCAGATCCGCTCGGTCCTGGCGAGCACCGGCATCACGCAGCAGCTCGATGAACTGGTGGCCGAATTGTTGCCCCTTTAGTGCGGTCACGATCCGCGCTTCGACCCCGGCGGGTGCTCGGACCGGCTTGCGGGGGAAGGGGCGCCGGCATATCTAGTCGCGGAAACCACAATGGATAGAGGGGCTTTGCATCGCCTCGTCGCGGGGTGCTGGGCCCGGTCGGAACGGAGGTTTTCAAGACATGGACTTGGAGAAGTATACCGAGCGCAGCAAGGGCTTCTTGCAGGCGGCCCAGACCCTGGCGCTGCGCAGCAATCACCAGCAACTCACGCCGTTGCATATTCTCAAGGTGCTGCTGGATGACAAGGAAGGCCTGGCCGCCAACCTGATCCGTGCCGCCGGCGGTGACCCCGCCCGGGCCCTGGCCGGTACCGAAGCCGAACTCGGCAAAATCGCCAAGGTGGAAGGCGCCGGCGCCGGGCAGGTGTACCTGGCGGCCGATACGGCCCGACTGTTCGAACAGGCCGAGCAGATCGCCGAGAAGGCGGGCGACAGTTATGTCACGGCGGAACGGCTGCTGCTGGCGTTGGTCCTGGCATCGGGTACGCCTGCGGCCAAGGTGCTGGCGGAAGCCGGGGTGACGGCGCAGAAGCTCAACGCGGCGATCGAGGACGTGCGCAAGGGCCGCAAAGCGACCAGCGCCACCGCGGAGGAAGGCTACGACGCGCTCAAGAAGTATGCGCGCGATCTCACCGCAGCGGCGAGCGAGGGCAAACTCGATCCCGTCATCGGTCGGGATGAAGAAATCCGTCGCACCATCCAGGTTCTGTCCCGGCGCACCAAGAACAACCCGGTGCTCATCGGGGAAGCCGGCGTGGGCAAGACCGCGATCGTCGAAGGCTTGGCGCAGCGCATCGTCAAAGGCGACGTGCCCGAGACGCTCAAGGACAAGCGGTTGCTGGTGCTGGATCTCGGGGCCCTGGTGGCCGGGGCCAAGTTCCGGGGCGAGTTCGAGGAACGGCTCAAGGCCGTGTTGCAGGAGGTCACCGCCGCCGCCGGCGACATGATCCTGTTCATCGACGAGATGCACACCATCGTCGGCGCGGGTGCCGCCGAGGGCGCCATGGACGCCTCGAACCTGCTCAAGCCGGCGCTGGCCCGCGGCGAGCTGCATTGCATCGGGGCCACCACGCTGAACGAATACCGCAAGCACGTGGAGAAGGACGCAGCGCTGGCCCGGCGCTTCCAGCCGGTGTTCGTCGCGCAGCCCACGGTGGAGGACACCATCTCCATCCTGCGCGGGCTCAAGGAAAAATACGAAATGCACCACGGTGTGCGCATCACCGACGGGGCGCTGGTATCCGCGGTCACCTTGAGTAACCGCTACATTACCGACCGTTTCCTCCCCGACAAGGCGATTGATCTGATGGACGAGGCGGCGAGCCGGCTGCGCATGCAGGTGGATTCCAAGCCCGATGAGATCGATGAGCTGGACCGGCGTATCATCCAGCTGAAGATCGAGCGCGAGGCCCTCAAGAAGGAGGACGATCCTGCCTCTCGCGACCGATTGGCCAAGCTGGAGAAGGAGCTGGCGGAACTGGAGCAGCGCTCCGATGAGATGACGCGGCAATGGCGGGCCGAGAAGGATGCGCTGGCCGGGGCGACCAAGATCAAGGAAGAACTGGACCAGGCCCGTTTCAACGTCCAGCGCTACATGCGCGAGGGCCAGTATGAGAAGGCCGGGGAACTGCAATACTCGGTGATCCCCGACCTGGAGCGGCGTTTGGGGGCGGCCGAAGCGGCGGAACAGCATCGCATGGTGCAGGAAGCGGTGACGGCCGAGCATGTCGCCGGCATCGTGTCGCGCTGGACCGGCGTGCCGGTTGAGAAGATGCTCGAAGGCGAGCGCACCAAGCTCCTCAACATGGAGGAAAACCTGCGCAAGCGGGTGGTGGGGCAGGAGGAGGCGCTGGTGGCCGTGGCCAATGCGGTGCGGCGGGCGCGCGCCGGCCTGCAGGACATCAATCGGCCTATCGGCTCGTTCCTGTTCCTTGGACCCACCGGCGTCGGCAAGACCGAGTTGTGCAAGGCCTTGGCCGAATTCCTGTTCGACGACGAGCAGGCGATGATCCGGATCGACATGTCGGAGTACATGGAGAAACACACCGTCGCCCGGCTCATCGGGGCGCCGCCGGGGTACGTCGGCTACGAGGAAGGGGGGGCTCTGACCGAGGCGGTGCGCCGGCGTCCCTATCAGGTGATCCTGTTCGACGAGGTGGAGAAGGCCCACCCGGACGTGTTCAACGTGCTGTTGCAGGTGCTGGACGACGGCCGCCTCACCGACGGGCACGGACGCACGGTGGATTTCCGCAACACCTTGATCGTGCTCACGTCCAACCTCGGCGGCGACATCCTGGCAAGCCAGGTCGAGGGGCAGGATTCGTCCGCCGTGCGCGATCAGGTGATGGCGATCGTGCGCACTGCCTTCCGGCCGGAGTTCCTGAACCGGCTCGACGAGATCATCCTGTTCCACCGGCTGTTCCCGGAGCAGATGGACACCATCGTCGAGATCCAGCTCGGCTACCTGCGGAAACTGCTGGAAGACCGGAAGATCGTTCTGGACGTGGACCGGGCCGCCATCGCCTGGCTCGCGCGGGCCGGTTACGATCCCGTGTACGGGGCGCGGCCGCTCAAGCGCGTGATCCAGCGCTCGCTGCAGAACCCGCTGGCCAGCATGATTCTGGAGGGTCGGCTCGAGGACGGGCAGACCGTCCGGGTGAGTGCGGGCGAGGAGGGGCTGATCATCGACGGCATGGCCGCCGAAGCGGCCTGATCCCCGCATCGGCGCCGCGGCTTACGCCGGCGGGTGAACATAGTCCCGAAGATCGCCGCCGCGGTAGAGCCGGGCGGCGATCCCGGCCGCCCGGGCCGCCGCGATGTCGCTGTCGCGGTCTCCGATCAGGACGCTGGCCGCCGGCAGCACCGGCCAGCTTTGGAGCAGACCGAGAATCATCCCCGGTTCCGGCTTGCGGCAGGAACAGGCCCTGATGTATGGATCGATCAGCCCCTGAGGGTGGTGCGGACAATGGACGAACGCATCCACCCGGGCGCCGATCGCCAGCAGTTGATGCTGCATCTCGGCATGGAAGGCGTGCACCGCCGCCTCATCGTAAAGGCCCTTGGCGATGCCGGCCTGATTGGTGACGACGAAAACGAAGCGCCCGCTCAAGTTGACCGTGCGCACCGCCTCCCGCGCTCCCGGAATCCAGCGCAAATCCTCGATCCGATGGACGTAGCCGTGATCCTCGTTGAGGACGCCGTCGCGGTCGAAAAACACGGCACCTCGGGTCTCCGGAGGAACGTCACCCGGCACCGGCATGGCTCACGCCAGAGTCCGCTCGACGATGTCGCACACGATGTGGCCGACCAGGATGTGCATTTCCTGGATGCGCGGGGTGGCAGCGGACGGCACCTTCAGGCAGAGGTCGCACAGCGGCTCCATCCGGCCGCCGCCGGCACCAACAAGCCCGATGGTGACGATGCCGCCCTCCCGCGCCGCCTCCAGTGCCGCCACCACGTTAGCGCTGTTGCCGCTGGTGGAGATGCCCACCAGGACGTCGCCGCGCCGGCCGATACCGCGCACCTGTCGGGCAAACACCTCGTCGTAGCCGAAATCGTTGGCGATGGCGGTGAGCGAGGAGGTGTTGACGGTGAGAGCCATCGCCGGCAGCGGCGCCCGGTCGAGCAGAAACCGCCCCTCCAGTTCCGCGGCCAGATGCTGGGCGTCGGCGGCCGACCCGCCGTTGCCGCAGAACATCACCTTGCCGCCGCCGCGAATGGCGGCGATCAAGTGCTCGGCAATGGACTGAATGGACGGAACCTGGTTTTCCAGCACACTCAAGTTCGCAACCGCGTCACGGATCGCGGTGCGGATTCGAGCCTCTGAATCGAGTAAGCGTTCAGAGATGGTTTGCGGCGGTGTCATGTGCTTGGCGCGGTCACGAGGTTTGGGCACGAGGTTTGGGATTGCAACAAGCATTGGCAGCGGCGTTACATGCGGCCGCAACGGGGGCGTCGAGGCCGGGGTCGGACGCGACGCGTTGAGCTACGCATAACCTGAAAACAACCTTTGGGTCACGCATTGTTCACGGGACTTCTCATGTGATGCTGCGATCACCGCCCGAGACCTCGATTGCCCTTGGCTCGAAACGGGATCGCTGTCCATCGGCCGGGCCGGCAAATCAAGGGGGGTGAGGGCGTTGCACGAGCCGCGCAAGGGCGACTGAGGGCGAAGGAGTGAATGACGTGGTTCTGTCGCCTACAGCAGGGGCCAAGCCGGCCGCAGATTCGCTTGTCACGGTCTCTGTGGTGGTGCCCACGTTTCGGGAGCGCGACAACCTTGAGCCGCTGGTCGGCCGGATCGAAGCGGCTCTCGCCGATGCGTTTCCCGACTACGAGATCGTCATCGTCGACGATAACAGCGACGATGGGACCGAGGCCGTGATCGCGGCGCTGCAGCAGCAGGAACGCCGGGTGCGTCTGATCGTCCGACGGTCGGAACGGGGCTTGAGTTCCGCCGTGCTCCGCGGATTCGCCGACGCCACCGGAGCCTACCTGGTGTGTATGGATGCGGACCTGAGCCATCCGCCGGAAGCGTTGCCCGAGATGCTGGCACCCCTGATCGACGGCCGTGCCGAGTTCACCATCGGCAGCCGCTACGTCGCCGGCGGCAGCATCGACGGCGACTGGGGCCTGTTCCGCTGGCTCAACAGCAAGGTGGCCACCGTGCTCGCCCGCCCGTTCACGCGGGTGCGCGATCCGATGTCGGGCTGCTTCGCGATGCCGCGCACGGTATTTGCCCGGGCCCGGGATCTCAACCCGGTGGGTTACAAGATCGGCCTCGAGCTCCTGGTCAAATGCGAGTGCCGCACCGTGGAAGAAGTGCCGATCCATTTCGCCGACCGGCAGGCGGGGGAAAGCAAGCTCTCGATTAGGGAGCAGTTCAATTACGGTCGCCACATCAAGCGGCTGTTCGACTACAAGTACGGTCCGGTGTCGCGGTTTCTGCAGTTCTGCATGGTGGGCGGTACTGGTGTTGTCGTGGATCTCCTGATATACGCGTTCCTGCTCGGCATGGGCGTGTCTCTGGGCGTGGCACGGGCCGGCGCCATCCTTTCCGCGATGACGTCCAATTTCACGCTCAACCGCTACGTGACCTTCAGCTACAGCCGGAAGGGCGATCTGATCCGGCAGTATCTTCGTTTCGTCGCCACCTCGGCGCTCGGTGCAGTGCTGAGCTGGGGTATCTCGGTCTCGCTGACGTTCACCATTCCGTTCTTTCAGGACCGCATCTATCTCGCTGCCCTGATCGGCATTCTGGTCGGCACCATCAGCAACTTTCTGTTCTCTTTCGGTTGGGTGTTTCGCAAGGACAGGCCGGCCTGGCGGGGCTCGCTCCGCCGATGACCGGCGGCAGCCGACGCGGCTCCGGCAGCCTTCGGGCTCAGCGCCAGATCGGCCGGCCGGAGCCGGGCAGGCCGTAGCGGGGCCAAGCCTCGCTGATCTTGGCGATGACGTCGTCGGTCATTCGGATCGGTCGGCCCCAGGGGCGATGGGTTTCCGGCGGGAGCTTGGCGGTGGCATCGATGCCGAGCTTGCCGCCGAGGCCGGATTCCGGCGAGGCGAAATCCAGATAGTCGATCGGCGTGCCCTCGATCACGGTGATGTCGCGGCCCGGATCGACATTGGTGGAGACCGCCCAGATCACGTCCTTCCAGTCGCGGGCGTTGATGTGCGCATCCACGACGATCACGAACTTGGTGTACATGAACTGGCGGAGGTACGACCAAACCCCCATCATGATCCGCTTGGCGTGGCCGGGATAAGCCTTGCGCATCGCCACCACCGCCACCCGGTAGGAGCAGCCTTCCGGCGGCAGCCAGAAGTCCACCACCTCCGGGAACTGCTGGGTGAACAGGGGGATGAACACCTCGTTGAGGGCTTCGCCCAGCACCGACGGTTCGTCCGGCGGCCGACCGGTGAAGGTCGACAGGTAGATCGGCTGCCGCCGCATGGTGATGGCGCTCACCGTGAACACCGGGAACGGCTCGACCGCGTTGTAATAGCCGGTGTGATCGCCATACGGGCCCTCGTCGCCGTAATCGTCCAGAGCGACGTGCCCTTCCAGGATGATCTCGGCCTCCGCCGGCACCTTGAGCGGGATCGTCCGGCAGGCCACCAGTTCCACCTTGGCGCCCCGCAGCAGCCCGGCGAACTGGTACTCGGAAACCGTATCGGGCACCGGCGTGACCGCGGCCAGGATGGTGCCGGGATCGGCGCCGATCACCGCCGCCGCCGGCAGCGGCTCGCGCCGCGCCTGCTTCCAGCGGGCATGGTGCTGGGCACCGCCGCGGTGCTTGAGCCAGCGCATATAGGTGGTGTTGCGCCCGGTCACCTGCATCCGGTAGATGCCGAGATTGGGGGTGTCGCGCCGATCGCCGCCGCGGGTGCCGGCACTCGGCCCCTCGGTCACCACCAGCGGCCAGGTGATCAGCGGCGCGGGCTCCCCCGGCCAGCAGGTCTGCACCGGCAACTGGCCGAGGTCGATGGCATCGCCGGTCAGCACGACCTCCTGGCAGGGGGCACGGCTCACCGTCTTCGGGCGCATCGCCATCACCGTCTTCAGCAGCGGCAGCATGTCCAGCGCTTCCCGCCAGCCCCCCGGCGGCTCCGGCTGGCGCAGGAACGCCAGCGTCTCCCCCACTTCCCGCAATTGCGCCGGCTCCCGGTCCATCCCCCAGGCCACCCGTTCCACCGTGCCGAACAGATTCACCAGCACCGGCATCTCGAACCGGCGGCCGTCGGTCCCCACCACGTTTTCGAACAGCACCGCGGGGCCGCCTTCGGCCAGCAGCCGGGTCTGAATCTCGGTCATCTCCAGCACCGGAGAGACCGGCTCGCGGACACGCACCAGCCGGCCGTCCCGCTCCAGGCGGTCGATAAACCCGCGCAACGAGGTGTAAGCCATCCGTTTTTTCCTTGTCCGCACTGAGCTTGTCCCGGGCGGGCATGGGAGGCGAAGGGCACTGCGGCGTCAAGCGGCGGCTTACAGGGAAAGAAATTTAATAACCAGCATATATTAAAAAACCCGTTGCGCGTCCCCGCGGCCGGTGGTACCGTCACGTCCATGTCGAACCCGCTCCGCCGCTATGATTTCAGTGAACGCTTGGCCGACATCCTCGGCGAGTCGCGCCGGGATCTCCGGGTCCGGGTGACGCTCCTGGTTGCCGCCGGTATTTTCCCGCCCGGACGCCGCGGCCCCGGTGCACCCCTTGCCACCCCGGACGATGCGGCGGCCCTGCTGCTGGCCGTGCTGGCCGCGCCGGCTCAAGTCCATACCGCCGAGGCGGTGCACAGCTACGGTGCGCTGGTCCCGACCACCCTCGCCCCCGGCGCCGCCGCCACCGGCATCTACCTTGGCCCGCCCCCCCACGCGACCGCGGCGGACCGCCCGCACGGCCATCTGCCGCTGCTCATCGGCCGGCCGCCGCTGCGGGAAGCGCTGGCGCGGCTTCTCGAAGACGTGGCCGCCGGCGATGCGGCCGACCGCGATGCCCTGGCCAGGGATCTGTTCGGCCTTTGGGTGGCGCGCGGGGTTCCGGTCGCCGCCCTGCAGTTCGCCGCATGGCGGGAGGGGCAGCGCAGCCTGTGGACCCAGCGGTTCGAACTGCCCAAGGGCGCGCAACCGCCGGCTTGGCTGGACCCGTCCCGGGGCGGCACCGCCGACCCCGGTCTCCTGCTCAGCGCTTTCCTGCCGGTGCAGAAGCTCATCGCCATCGGCAGCCTGATCACCCCACAACCCGAAAGGACCCGCCTGATGCATGGCATGATCCCTCCCCAGTCCCGGCTCGCCGGCCTCGCCGACCTGGTCCGCTCGCGCCGCAACCGCCGCCCCTGGGAGCGATTCCTCGGCAAAGCCGAAGAAGCGTTCGCACGGGTTCAGGAAATCGAACATCGGCCCAGCCGCCTCACCGAGGTGCCCGCCTTCGGCAGCAACCCGGGCAACTTGAAGATGTACCGCTACGTGCCCCCGGGTCTGCCCACCGGTGCGCCGCTGGTGGTGGTATTGCACGGCTGCACCCAGACCGCCGCGTCCTATGATGATGGCACCGGCTGGACCACCCTCGCCGACCGCCACGGCTTTGCCGTGCTGCTGCCGCAGCAGCGGCGCCGCAACAACCCGCTCCGCTGCTTCAACTGGTTCAAGGCGGAAGACACAGCGCGGGACTCCGGGGAGGTCCTGTCGATCCGCCAGATGGTGGACCGCATGGTAGCGGATCACGGCCTGGACGCTTCTCAGGTGTATGTGACCGGCGTTTCGGCCGGCGGTGCCATGGCGTCGTCCCTGCTCGCCACCTATCCGGATGTGTTCGCCGGTGGAGCCATCATCGCCGGCGTTCCGTACCGTGCGGCGCTGGGCCTGCAGGAAGGGTTCGACGTGATCTTCCAGGGGCGCACCTTGCCGCCGGTTGAGTGGGGGGATCGCGTTCGCCAGGCCTCGGGCCACAGCGGTCCGTGGCCGCGCGTCACCGTCTGGCACGGCGCCGAGGACGGCACCGTCAGCCCGGCCAATGCGGAGGAGATCATCAAGCAGTGGGCGGATGTGCACGGCCTTGCGCATCACCACAGTGCCGAGGATCGGGTGCGGGGCCACCGCCGCCGCCAGTGGCACGGGCCGGATGGGACGGTGGTGCTCGAGTCCTATACCGTCAACGGCATGGCACATGGCGTGCCGATCGATCCCGCCGGGGCGGACGGAGTTGGCAACCCGGCGCCGTTCATCCTGGACGTGGGCCTCTGTTCGACCCGTCACATCGCGGCGTCCTGGGGCCTCACCGCCCGCCAGCATGAGGTTCCGCCGGTCCTTGCCCTGCCGGCGACGACCGAGGGTCACGGCGATACGGATACGACCTCTCCCGCACGGGCACGCGAGGACCGCGAGGACGATGCGGCATTCCATGCGGATTTCGGCCATGACGAGGGTGCGGCACAGGACTTCGACCTCGGCGTCGATATCGAGGGCATCCTGACCAAATCGTTCGAGGCGGCGGGCCTGCTCCAGGGCGGCCGCGGCAAGCCCGGGGTGGTCGCCGGCATCGACATTCCCGGTCTCGTGACCGCATCGCTGCAGGCCGCCGGGGTGATGCGGGGGGGTGGCCCCGGTATCACCAAG
The DNA here is from genome assembly GCA_007695045.1 of Rhodospirillales bacterium. Lineage (GTDB taxonomy): Bacteria > Pseudomonadota > Alphaproteobacteria > Rhodospirillales > Defluviicoccaceae > REEP01. Next base: position 29,585 of record REEP01000123.1, read on the forward strand.
GGCCAGGCTCGTGGGCCGGCCGGCATCGACATCCCGGGTATCCTGGCAGCGTCGTTCCAGGCCGCGGGCCTGCTGCGGCCGGACCGGGGAACGGCCCAGGACGGAAGCGCGGCCGGGTGGGCCCCCGAGCCGGCGGCTGAGCCGGCGCCCGAACCAGCCCCCGAACCAGACTCCGAACCAGCCTCCAAGGCCGCTCCCGAGTCGACGGCCGAGGCGCCGTCGGAACCTTCGGGGGCGGCGGCGGAAGAGGTCAGTGAGGGCTGGCAGCTGTTCCAGAGCGGGGCCGCGGCGGCAGCCGGGTCCCGTGCAACCCCAGACGGGGCCGTGCTGTCCGGTGAGGTCTCATCCGGCGGCGACGGCGCGGTGGGCAGCCGGGTGCGCTCGGTCTCCTGCCGCCTCACCCTCGGGCCACAGCCCAGCTTGGCCTACGCGCGGCGCCTGGAGCTGCAGGCCTCAGCCAACATGTTCACCACCGCCCGCTTCCGGGTTCTGGTGGACGCTGAGCCGGTGGACGAGGTCAGCGCCGTCGGCATGGACTACGCCGAGGCTGACTGGACGGAACGGCGGGGCATCGACCTCACCCCCTTCGCCGGCAGCACCGTGACCCTGACGTTCGAGGTCGCCGCCAATGCCAACGTCTGCCAGACCGTCTCGGCCAAGGCGTGGATCCGAAACGTCGTGATCGGCGACGCCCACGAGGCAAGCACGTCGGCCGCCTGACCTTTCGCGCTCCCGAGCCTGGAGTCCTCGCGAGGACTTCAGGTTCGGGCCTCGCCGCGACCATCATCCTCGTTCCGGGCGGGCCGGCTGTTGGTGTTGGACCTGCCGCCGCGACCATGCTAAAGAAGCGCCACCGTACCGACCGCCGTTTCGTTCAAATCCAATCGATTGCAGCAGGGAGGGGAGCATGGCCCGACGAATTCTGATCGCCGGCAACTGGAAGATGAATGGACTGCAGTCCGACGGGCTCGCGCTGGCATCCGCACTGGCGACGCACATGCGCGGAACGTCCGATCCCGCGTTCGAAATGCTGGTCTGCCCGCCGTTCACGCTTATCTCCAAGGTGGTGGACGCGGTTGCCGGCAGCGGCATTCAGGTGGGCGGTCAGGACTGCCATGCCACCGAGAAGGGCGCGCATACCGGTGACACCAGCGCCTGGATGCTGAAGGACCTGGGATGCACCTACGTGATCGTCGGACACTCCGAGCGCCGGACCGACCACAAGGAGGACAACGCCACCGTCAAGGCCAAGGCGGAAGCGGCGCTGGCGGCCGGGTTGCGTGCCATCGTCTGCATCGGCGAGACCCTGGAGGAGCGCGACGCCGGCAAGACGCTGGACGTCAACCGCACCCAGCTGCATGGCTCGCTGCCGGCGGGTGCCACGGCGGAGAACACCGTCATCGCCTACGAGCCGGTCTGGGCCATCGGCACCGGCCGCACCGCCACGCCGGAACAGGCGCAGGAAGTGCATGCCATGATCCGGAGCGAATTGGTGGGCAAGCTGGGCCAGGACGTGGCGGATGCCATGCGGGTGCTGTACGGTGGCTCGATGAACCCCAAGAACGCCAAGGAGCTTCTGGCCCTGGCCGACATCGATGGCGGCCTGATCGGTGGCGCGTCGCTGAAGGCGGAGGATTTCTGGGCGGTGGCGCAGAGCTGCCCCTGAACGCGTAGAGGATCGTTTTTAGGCGTCCGATGATTACGGTCATCCTTGTCATTCACCTGATCCTTGCGATTGCGCTGGTGGGGGTTGTCCTCCTCCAGCGCAGCGAGGGCGGTGCCCTTGGAATCGGCGGCGGCGGTGGCGGCGGCGGCATGAGCGGCTTCATGACCGGCCGCAGCACCACCAATCTGCTGACCCGGGCCACGGCGATCCTGGCGACCCTGTTCATCTGTACCAGCCTGGCGCTGGCCAAGCTGGCCGGGACGGGCGGGCCGCCGGCATCGATTCTCGATACGCCGATGCCGCCGGCCCAGGAGCAACCGGCGGAACCGGCGGAACCGGCGGCGCCGTTGGCCCGCTAAACCTTTGCGTGTCAACGAAAGCCCATTGACGACTTTGGCGAGGGAGTCGGCCGGCGGCCCGGCGTTTGTATGAGCCGTCCGGCTGATGTAGGTTGCCGGTCCATGACCCGGTTCATCTTTATCACCGGCGGCGTGGTTTCCTCTCTCGGGAAGGGTTTGGCGTCCGCGGCGCTTGGCGCCCTTTTGCAGGCACGCGGCTTCAAGGTCCGCCTGCGCAAGCTCGACCCCTACATCAACGTCGATCCCGGCACCATGAGCCCCTATCAGCACGGGGAGGTGTACGTCACCGACGACGGGGCGGAAACCGATCTCGACCTCGGCCATTACGAACGCTTCACCGGCGTGCCGGCCAAGCGCAGCGATAACGCCACCACCGGGCGGATCTATTCCGAGGTCATCGCCCGGGAACGTCATGGCGATTATCTCGGCGCCACCATCCAGGTGATTCCCCACATCACCGACGCCATCAAGGCGTTCATCACCGACGACCTGGCGGACGAGGATTTCGTGCTGTGCGAGATCGGCGGCACCGTCGGTGACATCGAGGGATTGCCGTTCCTGGAGGCGATCCGTCAGATGGGCAACGAGGTCGGCCGCGACCGGGTGATGTATGTCCACCTGACCCTGGTGCCGTACCTGCCGTCGTCGGGGGAGCTCAAGACCAAGCCCACCCAGCACTCGGTCAAGGAACTGCTCAACGTCGGGATCCAACCGGACGTGCTGCTGTGCCGTGCCGACCGCCCGATCCCCGAGGCGGAACGGCGCAAGATCGCGCTGTTCTGCAACGTCCGCGACGAGGCGGTGATCCCCGCCCTTGATGTGGCCAGCATCTATGCGGTGCCGATCACCTATCATGAACAGGGCCTGGACGACGTGGTGTGCCGCCACTTCGGCGTGGCCGCGGCGGCGCCCGATCTGGCGTGCTGGGAGAACATCGTGGCGCGGCTGACCCGGCCGGAGGGGGAGGTGACGGTGGCCGTGGTCGGCAAGTACACTGGCCTGCTGGACGCCTACAAATCCCTGATGGAAGCCCTGATCCACGGCGGCATCGCCAACAACGTGCGGGTCGCCATCGACTGGATCGATTCCGAGGTGTTCGACGACGGCCAGGCGGCGCAGCGCCTCGAAGGCGTTCACGGCATCCTGGTGCCGGGTGGGTTCGGCGAACGCGGCAGCCAGGGCAAGGTGGAAGCCGCCCGCTTCGCCCGCGAACGCCGGGTGCCTTACTTCGGCATCTGTTTCGGCATGCAGATGGCGGTGGTGGAAGCGGCCCGCAATCTGGCCGGCATCCCCGGCGCCGGCTCCACCGAATTCGGCCCCTGTCCCGCCCCGGTGGTGGGCCTGATGACGGAATGGCTGCGCGGCAACCAGCTCGAGCATCGGCAGGCCGATGGCGACCTCGGCGGCACCATGCGGCTCGGCGCCTACGACTGCGTGATCCGGCGGAACAGCCGGGCGTTCGACATCTACGGGACCGACCGCATCAGCGAACGCCACCGTCATCGCTACGAGGTCAACAACAACTACATCGGCGTGCTGGAACGCCATGGGCTGTATTTTTCCGGCATGTCGCCGGACGGGCTGCTGCCGGAGATGGTGGAGATCCCGGAGCATCCCTGGTTCGTCGGCGTTCAGTTCCATCCGGAGCTGAAATCCAAGCCGTTCGACCCGCATCCCTTGTTCACCGCGTTCATCCGCGCGGCCGTTGCCCAATCGCGGCTGGTCTAGGCGGAGCGGCGTCGCATGACTCGCCACGTCGCGGTGGGCCCGGTGGTGTTCGGCAACGACCGGCCGCTGGTGCTGATCGCGGGCCCCTGCGCCATGGAAAGCCGGGCGCACGCGCTGGAGACAGCGGCGGCGCTGAAGGACATGGCGGCCGGGCTCGGCATCGGCCTCGTCTACAAGACGTCCTACGACAAGGCCAACCGGACCAGCCTGGACGCGCCCCGGGGCGTGGGCCTGGCGGCGGCGCTGCCGGTGTTCGCGGAAATCCGCGAGCGCCTGGGGGTGCCGGTGCTGACCGACGTGCACACGCCGGAGCAGTGCGGGGTGGTGGCCGATGCCGTCGACATCCTCCAGATCCCGGCGTTCCTGTGCCGGCAGACCGACCTGCTCGTGGCCGCGGCCGAGACCGGCCGGGTGGTGAACGTCAAGAAGGGGCAGTTCCTCGCCCCCTGGGACATGGCCGCGGTGGTGGCCAAGGTGCGCGGCGCCGGCAACGACGCCGTGCTACTGACCGAACGCGGGGTGAGCTTCGGCTACAACACCCTGGTGAGCGACATGCGCGCCCTGCCGGTGCTGGCCGGGACCGGCTGCCCGGTGGTGTTCGACGCCACCCATTCGGTGCAGCAGCCGGGCGGGCGCGGCACGGCATCGGGGGGCCAGCGCGAGTTCGCCCCGGTGCTGGCGCGGGCGGCGGTGGCGGTGGGTGTGGCCGCCGTGTTCATCGAAACCCATCCGGACCCGGACCGCGCCCCCAGCGACGGCCCCAACATGATCCCCCTGGCGGCGTTGCCAGCCGTCGTGCAGGTGCTGATGCAACTGGACCGGCTGGCGAAGGCCCATCCGCTCTAAGCGCGCGGGGCTGAGGCGCGGCCCCTCTCCCCCGGAGGGGGAGAGGATGGGTGAGGGGTCGTAAAATAAATCCCCCACGGGCCGGCGTGGCGCCCCATCCCCGAAATCGCGCCCTCCCCAGGCACCCTCACCCTCCCGTCGCTCCTGGCGGAGCGCCGGGCCCCTCCCTCTCCCGCTCCGCGGGCGAGGGGCTCCGCCACAACCCCTCTCCCCCGGAGGGGGAGAGGATGGGTGAGGGGTCGTAAAATAAATCCCCCACGGGCCGGCGTGGCGCCCCATCCCCGAAATCGCGCCCTCCCCAGGCACCCTCACCCTCCCGTCGCTCCTGGCGGAGCGCCGGGCCCCTCCCTCTCCCGCTGCGCGGGCGAGGGGGTGGGGGGCGGGACAGGGGCGGATACGAAAACGGCGGCGCCGGGGCGCCGCCGTGGATGCGGGTGGTTCGCAGTGTGGTCTTATGCCGCCCGCTTGCGTCGCCGCACGGCGTAGCCGAGGCCGAGCAGGCCGAGGCCCAACAGCGCGGCACTGGCCGGCTCGGGGATTTCCTGCCCGTTAAAGCTGTCGGTGTCATAAAACACAATGTGCGACAGGCCGAATCTCTGGTTGTTCGGGTTATTCGGGTTGATCGGCGTTTCATACGTGCCAGTCTCGACGACGATTGCGGCGTCCAGGCAGACTTGGTTTGGATTATTATCAGCATTAAGGTTACAGGCCGCACTAACACCGGCAATAGCATCGTCCACGATCCATTGCAGGTTGAAGAAATTTCCGCCCTTGACCGACCAGTAGCGGATGCCGGGGTCGCCTGCCCCCGGAGTGTAGGTCCAGGTGCCGGTTCCATCATCCGACGAGAGAAAATCGCTGCCGACGAAGTTGGTCTCGTCAACAGTGAAGATCGGGTTGAATGACCACTCCGGCTGTTTTGGGGGGTCCTTCTCGGGGTCACCCAGGTCGTACTTGGCAATCTGTGGTGAGCCATTGACGGCGCAATTCGGCGACTTGCCCAATGCACCCGTGCAATCGTTTCCGTTGTACTTAACGGTGATCGTAACCAGCGCCGCATCGGCATCCTTCGGGGCGCCGACCACGGCGATGGCGGCGGCCATGGCGGCGGTGCCGAGCAGGGTGGTGAGTTTGTTCAGTCTTGGCATGACAGGTCTCCTTCGAAAATCCCCAATTCCAACGGGTTCGATCATCTTAAAAGCGAACCCCGCTGCAATACGTAAACGCAATCCGTGTGCCAAAAATAAGAATCTTTGTTTTTCAGGGGGTTGCCCGGGCGGCGACGCGGCGGCGATCGTAAAAGTGTAAAAAATACCGACACCCGTTTTTGCACATCATCTACCCTAAATCAGTTATCTCGCTGCGCGCCGCGGAAAAATACCTTTATTTGCCAGTTGGTTACGGGGCGGTGCCGAGGCCGGGCGGGGGTTGCGCAGGGCGCGAGGGGGTGTCGGATTTTTTTACACCGAGTCAAGATTTTTGACAGTCGCGGCAGGGCTCTGCCTGACCCCTTCCCCCAAAGGAGGAGAGGAAGGGTTAGGGGCGCAAAATAAATCCCCTGCGGGCCGGGGTGGCGCCTTCTCCCCGGAATCCCCGCCACGAACCCTCACCCTCCCGTCGCTCCTGGCGGAGCGCCGGGCCCCTCCCTCTCCGGCTCTGCGGAAGAGGGAGGGGCGTCGGGGGCTCTACGGCCGCTCCAGGGTTCATGGTAACGTCATGGAACTGACGCGCAGGCGTCACGGGTGACGGCTAGCTTTCCGGCCGGTCTTGGCTCGCGGTATAAGCCCCGGTAGCACCCCTGGTAGCAGCATTGACGCGTATCGGACAAACGCATGGTCGACGGAGGCAAGGCTTTGGTACCCGGCCCGCTTGCACGTGCGGCACGGCGCGACCCGTGTCGAACGCGGCCCTGCCCGGTCTCGAGCGGCTCCTGAACATGCCTGAAGCGATGCGCCCGACTCCCTTGATCCGCCTGGATTCGGTCTCCAAACGCTGGGGGGAGAGCGTCGGCGTCGATGCCGTCGACCTCGAGATCCACGAGGGTGCGTTCGTAGTGCTGCTGGGGCCGTCGGGATGCGGCAAGTCCACCACGCTCCGGCTGATCGCCGGGCTGGAGACGCCGGACCGGGGCCGCGTGTTCATCCGCGATGCCGATGTTACCGCGCGGGCGCCGGCCGGCCGCGGCCTGTCCATGGTGTTCCAGTCCTACGCCCTGTTCCCGCATCTCACGGTGCGCGACAACATCACCTTTGGCGTGCGGGTGCGCGGGCTGCCCAAGGCCACGATCGCGGAACGGCTGGGCCGGGCGGTGGCGATGACCGGCCTGGAGGGCCTGGAGGCGCGCAAGCCGTCCGAGCTGTCCGGCGGCCAGCGGCAGCGGGTGGCGCTGGCGCGGGCGATCGTGGCCGGCCATCCGATCTGTTTGATGGACGAGCCGCTGTCCAATCTCGATGCCAAGCTCCGCCATTCGGTGCGCCAGGAAATCCGCGCGCTGCAACGCAATCTCGGCATGACGGTGGTGTACGTCACCCACGACCAGACCGAAGCCATGGGCATGGCGGACCGCATCGTGCTGATGGACCGCGGTCGCATCGCCCAGGCGGGCACCCCGGAAGACCTGTACCTCGCGCCGGCCAGCATGTTCGTCGCCGGGTTCATCGGCAGCCCGCCGATGAACATGATCGGTGCCGTCCATGTGCCGCCGGCGCTGCGTTTCGGCATCCTGGAGCGCGACTTCGGGGGCGATTGGGTGATCGGGGTGCGCCCGGAGAACCTTGAGATCACCGCCGGCGGCGACGACGGCCTGCCGGTCCGCATCCGCGACGTGGAATACCTGGGCGCCGAAACCCTGGTCTATGCCGAGAGCGCGGCCGGGCCCCTGATCGCCCGCAGTCCGGGGCCGCTGCCGCCGCTTTCCGGCGGCGGCGCGTCGGCGCGGTGGGCGGGGACGGCTCAGCATGTGTTCGACTCCACGACCGGCCGGCGCCTGGAGCCGGCACCGGCTATCCGATCGTCCCGCGGGACCGTGCCGATCCCGCCGGCCGACCAGCCGCGCGACGCGGCGGGCCATCGTTGGTGCAACGCGCACGGAGGACTTTAATTAATGAAGATCATGAGATCCTTAAGCGGCGCCTTCCTGGCGACCGCGTTGACCGCCGCTTCGCTTCCGGCAGCGGCCGAGACCCAACTCACCATGTACTATCCCATCGCCGTGGGCGGGCCGCTGACCCGGGTGGTGGACGGCCTGGTCGCCGATTTCCAGGCGGAGCATCCCGACATCAAGGTCAACGCGATCTATGCTGGCAATTACGACGACACGCGCATCCGCGCCCTGTCGGCGATCCAGAGCGGCGATCCGGCGCAGCTTTCGGTGCTGTTCTCCATCGACGTCTATGACCTGATCGAGCAGGACCTGATCGTGCCGTTCGACGCCATCGTGTCGACGGACGAGGAGCGGGCGTGGCTCGAGTCGTTCTATCCGGCCCTGATGGCCAACGGCCAAGTGGAGGGCCAGACCTGGGGCATCCCGTTCCAGCGCTCCACCATCGTGCTGTATTACAACAAGGATGCTTTCGCCGAAGCCGGGCTGGACCCGGATGCGCCGCCCACCACCTGGGACGAGATGGTGGAGGCCGGCAAGGCGCTGACCGGGGACGGCCGGTTCGGCCTGATGGTGCCGTCCACCGGCTATCCCTACTGGATGTTCCAGGCCTTCGCGATCCAGAACGGCAAGGAGCTGATGAACCCCGACGGCACCGAGACCTATTTCGACGACCCGGCGGTGGTAGAGGCCTTGCAGTTCTGGCGCGATCTGGCCGCCGAACACGGCATCATGCCGGCCGGGACCCTCGAGTGGGGCACGCTGCGCCAAGCCTTCGTACAGGGCCAGACCGCGATGATGTGGCACACCACCGGCAACCTGACGGCGGTACGCAACGAGGCGCCGTTCGATTTCGGCGTCGCCATGCTGCCGGCCAACGTCCGGCCCGGTTCCCCCACCGGCGGCGGCAATTTCTACATCTTCAAGGGCGCCAGCGACGCGGAGCGGAAGGCGGCGGTGACCTTCATCCGCTGGATCACCGCGCCGGAACGGGCTGCCGCGTGGTCCATCGCCACCGGCTATGTGGGCATCACCCCGGAGGCCTACGAAACAGAGGCTCTTCAAGCCTACGCCGCGGATTTCCCGCAGGCGCTGGTGGCGCGCGACCAGCTGGAAGTGGCGGTGGCCGAGCTTTCCACCTACGAGGGCGGCCGGGTCCGGGAAGCCCTGAACAATGCCGTACAGGCGGCACTCACCGGCAGCCAGACGCCGGACGCGGCCCTGTCGGCGGCGCAGGCGACAGCCGACCGGCTGTTGCGGCCGTATCGCTGAGGCCCCTATCCTCGGGCGGGTTGCACCGGAGGCGCCAACGCGGCGCCTCCGGTTCTCGTGAGCGGGTTTGAGCATGGACAGCATCGAGGCGTTTCAACGCCGGCGCATGGCGCTGTACGGCTGGATGCTGGCCACGCCGGCTCTGATCCTGCTCACCCTGTTCGCCTTCACCCCCACCGTCACCACGCTCTGGCAGAGCCTGTTTTCCCGCGGCACCGCGCGCCGACCGCAGCAGTTCATCGGCCTCGACAACTACGCGGCCCTGATCAACGATCCGGTGTTCTGGCAGGTGGCCACCAACAACCTGATCTACGCCGCCGCGACCATCCCGGTCTCCATCGCGCTGGCCCTGATCATGGCGCTGTGGGCCAACGCCCGCATCCCCGCCCGGGGCGTGGTGCGCGCCGCCTATTTCACGCCGACCATGCTGCCGATGATCGCCGCGGCCAACCTGTGGCTGTTCTTCTATACCCCCGGCCTGGGCGTGATCGACCGGATCGCCGCCCTGTTCGGCATCGGCGCCACCAACTGGCTGGGGCAGCCGGACACCGCCCTGGCGGCCGTGATCATCGTCACGATCTGGAAAGAAGCCGGGTTTTTCATGATCTTCTACCTGGCGGCCTTGCAGACCATCCCGCCGGACCTGCGCGAGGCGGCGATCATGGAAGGGGCCGGGCGCTGGACCTACGCCCGGCGCATCCTGCTGCCACTGCTGATGCCGACGACGCTGTTCATCCTGGTCAACGCCCTGATCAACTCGGTGAAGCTGATCGACCACCTGTTCATCCTCACCAAGGGCGGGCCGAACAATGCGTCCAAGCTGCTGCTCTACTGGATCTGGGAGACGGCGTTCGCCTATTTCGACCGGCCGATGGCGGCGGCGCTCACGGTGATGGTGCTGATCGTTCTCGGCATCGTGGCGGTGATCCAGTTCCGCGCGCTGGAACGCCGGATCCATTACCGGTGAGCGGGCCATGAGCGGGCCATGAGCGGAACCGTCGTTCGCCTGAAAAGTGGCTTCGCCCGGTGGTCGTGGCCTCTGACCCTGGATGCGTTCGGCGCCTGGGCGCTGGCCGTGGTGTGGATCGCGCCCCTGCTGTTCGCCGCCTGGGCAGCGTTCCACACGCCGCAGGCGGCGCTGGCCTTCGACGTGCACGCACCGCTGATCCTGGACAACTTCCGGACAGCTTGGTCGGCGGCGCCCTGGCTGCGCTACCTGCTCAACACCATGATGCTGGTGACGACGATCCTCGCCGGCCAGCTCGTCCTCTGCACCCTCGCCGGCTACGCGTTCGCCCGCTTCCCGTTTCCGGGGCGGGAGGTTGTATTCTACCTGGTGCTGCTGCAGTTGTTCATCCTGCCGGAGGTGCTGATCGTCGAGAACTACGCGATGGTATCGCGCCTCGGCCTGTTCGACAGCATCCTCGGCATCGGCGCCCCGTACATGGCCAGCGCGTTCGGCATCTTCCTGCTGCGCCAAGCCTTCAAGTCGGTGCCGAAGGAGTTGGAGGAGGCGGCGCGGGTGGAGGGCTGCGGCTGGGGCGGGGTGTTGTGGCGGGTGTACGTGCCGGCGGCGCGGCCGGTGTACTTGGCCTATGCCCTTGTGTCAGTGGCAACCCATTGGAACAACTTCCTGTGGCCGCTGGTGGTCACCAATTCCACCAGTACCCGGCCGCTCACGGTGGGCCTGTCGCTGTTCGCGGCACCGGAAAGCGGCGTCAACATCGCCGTGATCTCCGCCGCCACCTTGATGACGGCGGCGCCGCTGCTGATCGCGTTCCTGATCTTCCAGCGCCAGTTCATCCAGGCGTTCCTGCGGGCCGGGGTGCGGTAGCGGCGCCAGGCGTGGCTGCGCTCCGCCGGATACATGAAATTCTTGGCAATTCGACGCAGCAGCGGCAGGCGTCCGGACGACCGTCCGTCGGGACACGGCTTCGGTGGTTGCGACCGGCATGCGACGCGCTGCCGGCTCAACGCAGATAGACCGCTTCCAGCGCGGCCAGCACGTCATTCGCCGCGTCCAGGAGTTGCAGGCGCTGGCCGGCGATGCGGTAGCCTCGTGTCGCCTCCAGCACCGCGAGCAGGCGCTCTTCGGCGTTGTCCAGCGGCGGTGGGCAGGCCATCCGCGTCGTGGCGCCCGCCGTCAAGGTGAGGCTGTCCCCTTCGACCGAAAACTCGCCGATCAGGCGGTTGCAGCCCACCGTGGCGACGAACCCACCTCCTTCGAACGACCGCAGGATCAGATGTGCCTCGCGCACGCTGGGCAGGCGCGGCGCGGGTTCGCCCTGCATCGCCGTGATCCGCCAGTAGGTGTTCGTGAGATCCGCTGTGGCCTCCGGGCGGGGGCAGGACTCGCCGGGGCAGGCGTTCACGAAGCGCAGGACGGTCAGGCCCGGGAACGGGGGCGACAGGCCCGGCGGCGGCGGGGCATTCCGCTCGCGGACGATCGCGGTGCCGAGCAGGGAGTCGGCAACGGCAGGAAAAACCCAGAACAAAGCCAGAGCGATCGCAACGGCGATGCGCGTCATGATGACTCCTTCCAGCCGGATGCGTCGCGGACCGAGCCGAGGCGTGTCGAACACGCTCGGGGATAGTGCATACTCCTTGGGTCGCAATAACTGAAGGCCCGGTCGTACGACAGTGGTCCCGACGCTTGGCGTTGCCTGCCGCTGATCCGTCGGCCTTGAGCCGGGACGGGCCCGCTCGCGGAGCCGGCATCGTGTGCAGAGAGAGCGCGGGAAAAAGCCGCATGCCGCGATCACGCAACGACGCACCCACACTGAAAACTGCCGGCCGGGGACGGTCATCCTTGACAAGGAGCGGTGCGTATCGAGACGGTCCGCAGGGTATTGGTGAGTGGCATCCCGGGTCGGCTGGCCGGCCTCGAACGTAGGATCGGATGGATGGTGATGATGGGATCGACACGGCGAATTGCTTCGTCGACTCTCGTGATGGCGCTCGCCTTGCTGCTGCTCGGCGGCTGCGCGTTGCTGACCCCCCTGCCGGAGACGTCCGACCTGGATGACCGGCTGGCCGCATTCCCCGCGTCGGACATGCCGTTGGAAGAGCATGTGACGATCCATTGGGATGAGCATCAGGTGCCGTTCATCGAGGCGGAGACCGATGGCGACGCTGCCTTCGCCCTGGGCTTGGTGCACGCGCACCTGCGCCTCGGCCAGATGGCCATCTACAAGCGCATCGCGCGCGGCCGCATCGCCGAGATGGGTGGACCGCTCGCCACCGACATCGACCACGGCCTCCGGATTCTTGATTTCGGCCGAGCCGCGGCGGACATCGCCGAGGCCATGTCCCCCGAGACCCGGCTCTGGGTGGACCGTTTCGTCGCCGGCATCAATCACTACCAGGATCGGGTGGACACGCTGCCGCTGGAATACCGCATTCTCGGCCTCGGGCGCGAGCCGTGGACCATCGAGGACGTGATCACCTTCGGCCGGCTCTCCGGCGTCGATGTCAACTGGCTCGTGTGGTTCAACCTCCTGGACCTGCGCGACCGCCACGACTGGCCCCAAATCTGGGCGCGTCTGCTGGAGGACGGCAGCAATTCCCAGCCCAGCTTTGCCGCGGGCGACCGCCGCGGCGAACTTGCCGCGTACCTGAGCGGACTGGGCCGGACCGGCAGCAATTCGCTGGCGCTGGCGCCGGAGCGGACGGCAAGCGGTGCCGCCATCCTCGTCAACGATCCCCACCTCGGCGTCAACCTGCCCAACACCTGGCTGATCGTGGGGTTGAAGTCCCCGACCTACCACGCGGTCGGCCTGATGGTCCCGGGTCTGCCGCTGTTCGCCATCGGGCGCAATCCCTGGATCGCCTGGGGCGGGACCAACATGCGCGCGCTGTCGAGCGACCTGGTGGACGTGTCGGACCTTGCGCCCGAGCGGATTCGCGAGCGGCGCGAGCGGATCGGTGTGCGCTGGTGGCTCGACCGCGAGGTGGTGGTGCGGGAGACGCCGTTTGGACCGGTGCTGTCGGACGCGCCGCTGCTGGACGATTACGACGGTGCCCCCTTCGCCCTCACGTGGACCGGGCATCAGGTCAGTGATGAGATGGGGGCGATGCTCGCAGCCAGCCGCGCCCGGGATTTTGACGGCTTTCGGAAGGCCTTTGCCGGCTTTGCCGTTCCCGGCCAGAACATGCTGTACGCCGATGCCAAGGGCAATATCGGGCAGGTGATGGCGATCCGGCTGCCGACGCGGGCCAACCGGCCGCCCGGCGATCTGTTGCGGCAACCGGCGGCGGTCGCCGAAGACTGGCAGGCCCTGAAGGGCGCCGCCGACCTGCCGTTCAGCTTCAATCCGCCTCAGGGGTTCCTGGCTTCCGCCAACAATCGGCCGACCGACGACGCCGATATCGCCATCGGCTACTTCTTCTCTCCCGATGATCGCGTCCAGCGCATGGCCCGGCTGGCCTCGGGATCCGACGCCATTACGTTGGATGAGGTCAAGGCCTGGCAGCGCGACGTCTACATGGAATCGTCCGTCGCCCTCCGCGATCACATTCTGGCCAAGCTGGCGCAGGCCGGGCTGACGGCGACCGCCGGCGAGGACGGACGGGCGGCGATCGCGCACCTTCGCGCCTGGGATGGGCACTATCACGCGGATTCGGTCGGCGCGCTGGCGTTCGAACTGTTTCGTGCCGCCTTTACCGAGGATTTCTACCAGGCCCGCTTCGGTGCCGAGGATTGGGCAGCCTTCGCCGGCGTCGGCCGCATCAAGGCCATGCTCCTGGCCGATATCGCCGCGGCGGATGCGGCAGAACTGGACGCACCGCTGCGTCGCGGACTGGCGGCCGCAGTCGAGGGGCTCGCGACGTTCGAGACCTGGGGAGACATGCACCGGCTGGAATTGCGCCACCCGCTGGCGTTCCTGCCGGTGGTCGGCGGCCGCTTCCGCTTTGCGGAATACCCGGTCGGCGGCGGCAACGAATCCCTGATGAAGACCGCGCACGGGGCAACCCGGGAACGGCATACTGTCCGCTACGGCTCCAACGCCCGCCACATCTCCGACCTGAGCGATCCGGATGCCAATTACTTCGTGCTTCTGGGTGGTCAGGATGGCTGGGTCAACAGCAGCACCTTCCTCGACCAGGTGGAACTGTGGCGCCACGGACAGTACATCCGCGTACCCTTGACGCCCGACCGGGTGCGTGCGGAGGCGGTTCAGAAAACGGAACTCCCACCGGCCGACGGGGGTTGACCTCGCGAGTGCTTCGCCTTCTTGTCAGCCAATCTCGTCTCATGTCACGGCGTTGCCCAGCCCGATTGTTGTGAGTTCCGCCCACCATGGCCTTGATCGATGCCACGCCCCTCATTCGCCTTTACGCCCGCTACCGGCTGGCGGCCTTGCGTCGCCTTGTCCCGGCTGCCGTGCAGCGGCGGCAACTCATGAACCTGATCGCCACCGCCAAGGACACCCGGTTCGGGCGCGATCATGGTTTCATTCACATCCGGTCGGTGGAGGCGTTTCAGAACCAGGTGCCGCTGCGCAAATACGAGGATTTCTGGGAGACCTACTGGAAGCACTCGTTCCCGCGGTTGACCGACCTCAGTTGGCCGGGGACGATTCCGTTTTTCGCCAAGACCTCCGGTACCACCACCGGAATCACCAAGTACATCCCGTGCTCCCGCCCGATGATCCGCTCCAATATCAAGGCCGGTATCGATCTGTTCGTCCATCACGTGGCCAACCGTCCGCACAGCCGCATCCTGGGTGGGCAGAGCTTCCTTCTGGGCGGCAGCACCGATTTGCGCGAACTGGATGCCGACATCTACGTCGGCGACATCAGCGGCATCCTGGCGCAGCAGATGCCCTGGTGGACTCGGGGCCGGTATTTTCCTCCGGAAAGCCTCACCCGGATTACCGACTGGGACGAAAAGATCGGTGCCATCGCCAAAGCGATCCAGGGGCGGGACATCCGCACCATCGGCGGCGCGCCCAGCTGGCTGCTGGTGTTCTTCGAGCGACTGGCGGCGGAGTGGCCGGCGCACCAGGGCCGGCTCGGCCGCTTTTTCCCGCATCTGGAAATGCTGGTCCACGGCGGCGTCAACATCGCGCCGTATCGGCCCATGTTCGGCCGGCTGCTGGAAGGCAGCCATGCCGAAACCCGCGAGGTCTATCCCGCCAGCGAGGGCTTCATCGCGGTGGCCGACCGCGGCGACGGGGAGGGTCTGCGGCTGATGCTCGATAGCGGCATCTTCTATGAATTCGTCCCGGTGGAGGAGCTGGGCTCCGAGCGGCCGACCCGGCACTGGATCGAGACCGTCGAAAAGGATGTGAACTACGCCATCGCGGTCAGCACCTGTGCCGGCTGCTGGGGATATCTCATCGGCGATACGATCCGCTTCGTGGACCTCGACCCGCCGCGGCTGTTGATCACCGGGCGCACCTCCTATTCGCTGTCCAGCTTCGGCGAACACCTGATCGGCGAGGAGATCGAGGACGCGGTGGCCCGTGCGGCGCAGGAAATCGGTACCGGGGTCAATGATTTTTCCGTGGGCGCCCTGTTCGCGGAACAGGAGGGGGACGTGGGCCGCCACCTGTTCATCGTCGAATTTGCCGACGGCGTGCCATCCGAGGAGACGGTGACGCGCTTCACCGGTCGCCTGGACGAACTGCTGGCCGAGTCCAATGACGATTATCGCGTGCACCGTCACCGCGACTCGGCAATGAAGGCACCGAAGGTGCATGCCGTGGAACCCGGTACCTTTGCCGAATGGATGCGGCAGCGAGGTCAGATCGGAGGTCAGCATAAGGTGCCCCGGGTCATCAACGACCAGGACCTGTTCCGCGACCTTCGCGGCTTCGTCGGAGCGGACTGACGATCGGCGGTCGGCCCGCTCGGAGATTGTCAAAGGCTGGGAGACGCCGATCAGGCGGGAGCGGCACCGCTGCTAGGGTCGGCACCGGTGGCCGTCTGCATGAAGTGGCGCAGTTTTGCCACGGCACGCGCCTCGATCTGGCGTACCCGCTCCCGCGACAGGCCGTAATAGGCGCTGAGCTCGGCGAGCTTGGCCGGTTCCTCCCGCAGCTTGCGTTCGACGATGATGTGGCGCTCCCGGGTGTCGAGCTGCTGCAGTGCATCGCGCAGCAGGGCCCGACGCTTGCTGTGCTCGTCCGCTTCGATCACCTGCTTTTCTTGGTCGTCACCCTCGCTGATGAGGAGGTCCTGCCATTCGACTTCGGAATCGCCGCCGACGCCGGCATTTACCGATACGTCGCGATGACTCAGGCGCTGGTCCATGATCGCGACCTCGGCTTCCGGCACCCCCAGTTCCCGGGCGATCGCCGCGGTCGCCTCGGGGCTGAGAGCGGCATCTTCCAGCGGCTGGTACTTGGCCTTGAGCCGGCGCAGGTTGAAAAACAGCTTTTTGCGGTGCTCATTGGTGACGAGGCGGACCAGTGAGGAAGAGCGCACCACATAGTCCGTGATCGCAGCCCGGATCCACCACATGGCATAAGTGGCCAAACGAAAGCCCCGGTCCACCTCGAACCGCTCGACCGCCTGCATCAAGCCCACGTTGCCTTCGGAAACCAAGTCGGCGAACGGCAGGCCGTAGGCGCGATAGTCGCTGGCCATCTTGACCACCAGCCGCTGATAGCTGCCGACGAGTTGCTCCGAGGCGCGGACGTCGCGATGCTGCTGCCACCGGCGTACCAGATCGGCTTCGGTGGCGGCATCCAGCATCGGATACTTGAGCAGCCGCCGCAAATGGCGGCCCAGGTTTTCGTCCGGCCCGATTACCGGTGTTTGCATGGCGTTGCCTCCTGGTGGGCGACGCTTGAAACTGGAGTCGCGTGGCAATTCTCGCACATCAATGCGGTCGGGCGTGTGGACCCGGTTGCCGCGGGGCGGGTGAACCGCCGCTCCATCATGCGCCGTCACCTTGAGAGAGTAGGAACATTGAATGAACTCCGCAAGGTGTGTCATTCGCTGGTTGAGAACGGACAAACACGCCCGAAGTTCCTCGGCGAGTGTCACCGGCGGGTCGGCGCTCTCCGGGACAGCGCAGGTGTATGGCCCTGGACGGCGGGCCTTGGTCGTGTCAGAAGCGTGTGAAAGCCATTATCGTCAGTGTGGGTTTCGGCGCTATAATGCGACGCGGCACGAGGCCGGCAGCCGACATCGGCTCTGGTCGATGACAGCGGCCACGGCAATATGATAGGGGTCCCGACAAGGGGCGTGGCGTCGGCCCTTGGTCATGGGCCCGGGGTCATGACACGGGCGACCGGTGGCAGTGTCGGATGCAGGTGAAGGGACTTGAAGCGATATGACGGATATCATCGCGGCACTGCGCGAGGAGCACGCCCATATCGGGCAGCTTCTCGATATCCTGGAGCGGCAGATCGCGATCTTCGATCGCGGCGAGGTTCCGGATTACGATATCGTCGAAGGCGTGGTTGACTATTTTCAGAGCTACCCGGACCTGTATCACCATCCCAAGGAAGACTTGGTGTATCAGCGCTTGCGGGAGCGCGATCCGGAAGCGGCAGCAGCGGTCGGCGACCTCCGCCAGGAGCATGACGATCTCGCCGCCCGCACCCGCGAGTTTGCGGAGGCGATCCGAGCCGTGCTGGACGACGCGCAGGTGCCGCGGGAATCGTTCGGCCAGTGGGCCCACCGCTTCATCGATTTCCAGCGCCGACACATGGCCCACGAGGAACGCACCCTGCTGCCGCTGGCGCGGGCGGCCTTGACGCCGGATGACTGGGCCGCGATCGAGGCGCGCTGCCGCGATCAGGAGGACCCGCTGTTCGGCAGCGAGGTCGGCGATCGCTACGAGGCGTTGCGCCGCGACATCCTGTCGTGGGAACGGGAAAGCGGCGGCGCCTGACCGCACCGTGATCACCCCGTCCGATCGAGACGACGGCACGGCTGCAGCTCTTGTCGAACCCGCTCCCGGCCGCACCGCTGTCACGCCGGCGGGAGGCCGGGCCAAGCCCCATCCCACCGCGCTGTCCGTGGGGGCGTTGCTGACGGCGCTGGTGGCGCTGGGGCAAATCAGCACCTCCATCTACATTCCGTCGATGCCGTCCCTGGTGCAGGTTTTCGACACCGGCACGGCCGAGGTGAGCTGGACCCTCTCATCCTTCCTGCTCGGTTTTGCTGTCTGCCAGCTCATCTACGGCCCGCTGTCGGATCGATTCGGCCGGCGCCCGGTGCTGCTGACGGGGCTCGCCCTGTATGTCGCGGTGAGCGTCGCGTGCGTGTTCGTGACCACGATCGATGGCCTGATCATCGGTCGCCTGCTGCAGGGCATGACCGCCTGCGCGGGGCCGGTGCTGGGCCGGGCGATCATCCGCGATGTCTATGGCGCCGAACGCTCGGCAACGGTGTTCGCCTATGTCGGCGTGGCGCTGGCGGTGTCACCGGCGGTGGCGCCGATGATCGGCGGCTATCTCCAGACCTGGTTCGGCTGGCAGGCGGCGTTTGTCTTTCTCGCTGCGGTTGGCGTGCTGCTGCTGGTTCTGGTGCTGCGCTTGCTGGCGGAGACCAACCGCCACCGCATCCCCGGCTCGCTCCGGCTCGGCCGGCTTGCCGCGGCCCATGCAACGCTGCTGCGTTCCGGACGCTTCCATGGCTACGTCCTGGCCGTGGCGTTCGTGTTCGCCGGCCTGATGGCGTTCACCGCCGGGGCCCCGTTCGTCTTCATCGACGTGCTGGGCCTGTCGCCGGAACGCTTCGGCATGCTGCTGGTGTTCAACGTCGCCGGCTTTCTGGCGGGCAGCTTGGCCGCAGGCCGGTTCACGCAGCGGATGGGGCTGGATCGCCTGCTGCTTGTGGGGGTGAGCGTGAGCCTCCTGGGCGGTGTCGCCATGCTGGCACCGGCCTTGGCGGGCACCATCTCGGTTGCCGTGATCGTCGGCCCCGGGGCGGTGTTCTCGTTCGGTATGGGGATTGTGTTGCCGGGCGGCATGGCCGGCGCCATGGCTCCGTATCCCACCATCGCCGGCGCGGCTTCAGCCGTGTTGGGCTTCGTCCAGATGTTGGTGTCGGCTGCCGCTGCGATGCTTGCCGGCGCCTTCACCCCGGCTTCGCAGTTGCCGATGGCGGCTGTCATCGCCGGGTGTACCTTGATGGGCTTCCTCGCCTTCCTTCTCCTGGTGTGGTGCCGTCCGCCGCACCGGCGTGGTCGCCGCTGACCGTCGCGTCGAGGCTTGGAAGGTCGGGGAAGGCTCGGGGGAAGGTCGGGGCCTGGCGGGCATTCCGAGCATTTCCTTGACTGGCCCGCCGTACCATCTTAGGTCGACCAGCGAGGAAGGGCCGATGTGGCCCAGTCGACGCCTATTGAGGGGACGGTGGATCAGCAACTTCCCAAACAAGACGACATCGTCATCGCGCTGCCCGACGGCAGCCGGCGCCGCTACGGCCGCCCCGTAACCGGGGCCGAGATCGCCGCCGACATCGGCGCCGGGCTCGCCAATGCGGCCCTGGCGATCCGGGTGGACGGCACGATGCGGGATCTCGCGGCCGTGGTCGATCACGATGCCTCCGTGGCCGTCGTCACCCGACAGGATCCTGACGCACTGCCGCTGCTTCGCCATGATGCGGCCCACGTGATGGCGGAGGCGGTGCAGGAACTCTATCCGGATACCCAGGTGACCATCGGGCCGGCGATCGAGAACGGCTTCTATTACGATTTCGCCCGGCCGGAACCGTTCACGCCGGACGATCTGGCCCGGATCGAGGACCGCATGCGGGAGATCGTTGATCGGGACGAGGCGATCGTGCGCGAAGTCTGGGAGCGCGAGGTCGCCATCGATCACTTCAAGAACATCGGCGAACATTACAAGGCTCAGATCATCGCCGACATCCCCGAAGGCGAGCCCATTTCGATCTACCGGCAGGGGCAGTGGCTGGACCTGTGCACCGGCCCGCACCTGCCATCCACCGGCAAACTCGGCAAGGCGTTCAAGCTGATGAAGGTGGCCGGCGCCTACTGGCGCGGCGATTCCCGCAACGAGATGCTGCAACGCATCTACGGGACCGCCTGGGCCGATGCGAAACAGCTCAAAGCCTACCTGCGGATGCTGGAGGAGGCGGAACGCCGCGATCACCGCCGGTTGGGGCGGGAGATGGGGCTGTTCCACGTGCAGGAGGAAGCGGCGGGGTCCGTCTTCTGGCATCCCAAGGGCTGGACCCTGTATCGGTTGCTGCAGAGCTACATGCGCACCCGGCTGGAGCATGCCGGCTACGTGGAGGTGAATACGCCGCAGCTGGTGGACCGCAGCCTGTGGGAACGCTCCGGCCACTGGGAGAAATTCCGCGAGCACATGTTCACGGCCGAAGCCGAAGAGAAGATGCTGGCGCTGAAGCCGATGAATTGCCCCGGTCACGTCCAGATTTTTCGCCACGGGGTCAAGAGCTATCGCGACCTGCCGCTGCGTATGGCGGAGTTCGGTGCATGCCACCGCAACGAGCCGTCCGGTGCGCTGCACGGGCTGATGCGGGTGCGCGCGTTCGTGCAGGACGATGCCCACATCTTCTGCACCGAGGACCAGGTGTCGAGTGAGACGGCAGCGTTCTGTGCCTTGTTGCAGAGCGTCTATCGCGACCTCGGCTTCGCCGATGTGGTCGTGAAGTTCGCCGACCGGCCGGACAAGCGGGCCGGTACCGACGAGACCTGGGACCGGGCCGAGAAGGCCCTGACCGAAGCGACCGCTGCGGCCGGTCTCACCACCATTCCCAACCCCGGGGAAGGGGCGTTCTATGGCCCGAAGCTGGAGTTCGTGTTGCGCGATGCCATCGGCCGGGACTGGCAACTCGGCACCCTTCAGGTTGATTTCGTGCTGCCGGAGCGGTTGGACGCGGTCTATGTGGGCGAGGACGGTCAGCGGCATCGGCCGGTGATGCTGCACCGGGCGATCCTGGGATCGTTCGAGCGCTTCATCGGTGTTTTGATCGAGCACCATGCCGGCCGGTTTCCGCTGTGGCTGGCTCCGGTGCAGGTGGTGGTGGCCCCGATCACCAACGACGCCGATGCGTACGCGCGCGAAGTTCACGCTGCCTTGAGCGGTGCCGGGCTGCGGGTCGAGTTGGACCTGCGTAACGAGAAGATCAACTACAAGGTTCGGGAGCACAGCTTGGCCAAGGTGCCGGTGATCGCGGTGGTCGGGGCCAAGGAAGCCGCCGCCGGTACCGTGGCACTGCGCTGTTTGGGGGGGGCACAGCAAGAAATCCTTGCCCTCGAACAGGCAGTTGCTACACTCAAAGCGCAATCGGCGGCCCCGCAACCTGGCTGATTTGCGGCAGTGGAGCCTCACTGCCGGATGGATGTTGTGCCAGGCGGGGCCGGATTGGGATGGGTGAGAAGGATCGGCCTGCTGGGTTGTCGCACGATCATGGTCAGGACGGATGCCAGGCGTCATAAGCTGCGGCGGCGTGCGCTGCTCAGGCCGCGTGCCCGTCTCCTCGCCCCGCATCATCGTTCCGGCTCATGCGATCCGTGCGACAACGATGGCCGCGTGCGGGCGTGATCCCCGTCGGCGCCGATGGGCCCTGTCAAGACGCCACCCGATTGACGTCGTGCACTGCCATCCCGGGACTGTTCCAGTCGGTGCCGCGATGATTGTGGCATCGCATTCCCCCGTATTTTCAACCCAAGGTCCCACCCGGCCGGCATGCCGAAGCCGGCGGCGCGGGATATGACAGAGGAGTTCAAACCATAGCTCGAGCACCGTTCATGCCGGCACCGGTTCGCGAAGGACCGCGTGTCAACGAAGAGATCACCTCTCACCACGTCCGTGTTGTCGGCGCCGATGGCTCGCAGCTTGGCGTGATGTCGGTCCAAGATGCGCTGAATACCGCGGCCCAGGTCGGGCTCGATCTGGTGGAAGTGGCGCCAGGGGCGGATCCGCCGGTCTGCAAGATTCTCGATGTCGGCAAGCTCAAGTATGAAACACAGAAAAAAAAGAATGAGGCGCGCAAAAAGCAGAAAGTGATCGAAGTCAAAGAGATCAAGATGCGCCCCTCGATCGACGAGCACGACTATCAGGTCAAGCTGCGGAACATGCGGCGTTTTCTCGACGATGGCGACAAGGTCAAGGTTACCATCCGCTTCCGCGGGCGCGAATTGGCGCACCAGGATCTGGGCATGAAAGTGCTCGACCGTGTCCGCGACGAGCTGGACGAACTGGTCAAGGTCGAGCAGCACGCCAAGATGGAAGGGCGCCAGATGGTCATGGTGATGGCGCCACGCTGAGGCTGATGCGGACGGGGCGTGGTGGTCCTCGCGCCGGTGGCCGCCGGCAGGATCGCCAAGCCCTTGGCCGCAGGCGCTGACGGTCTATCGGGCCCTTTCTCTCTGGGGGCCTTTCTCTCTGTCTCGGGTCCGGCTCAGGCCCTGACGCGTTTCATGCGGCGGCGCTGAGCCGACGACGGCACTCCCATGGCATCCCTGTACTTGGCGACGGTACGCCTGGCGATGCTGATGCCTTCTCGTTCCAGCAAGGTCACGATGCTGTCGTCGGACAGCACATCGTTGTCCGGTTCTGCGTCGATCAAGGCCTTGATGCGGTGACGGACCCAGGCCGACGACTGCGGATTGGCGTCGCCCGGCGGGCCGATGCCGCGGCCGAAGAAGTACTTCAACTCCAGGATGCCGCGTGGCGTCGCCATGAACTTGTTGGCGGTGACACGGCTGACGGTGCTTTCGTGTAACTCCACCGCCTCCGCAATATCCCTTAGAATAAGAGGCTTGAGGTAACGGATGCCGCCGTTGAAAAAGGCTTCCTGTTGGCGGACGATTTCGGTCGCCACCTTGAGGATGGTGGTCGCTCGCTGATGCAAAGACCGGGCCAGCCAGTTGGCCGACTGGAAACAATCGTTGATATAGCGCTTGTCTTCGATGCTCTTGGCGGCGCTGTTGATGCGCGCGTAGTAATGCTGGTTGACCAGCACCCGAGGCAGGGTGTCGGTATTCAGCTCGATCAGCCAGCCACCGCCGCCCTGCCTGCGCATGATGACATCCGGCGTCACCGGGGGGGCGACGGCGCTGTCGAAGGCGAGGGCCGGCTTGGGATTGAGGGATCGGATCTCAGCCAGCATGGCGACGATGTCGTCACGGCTGACTGAACATGCCTCTGCCAGACCCTCGATATCGCCCATCGCCACCAGGTCCAGATTGGCCAGCAGAGCCCGCATGGCACCGTCCAGCTCCTCCCGGTCGCGCAACTGCAAGGCCAGGCATTCCGCCAGCGAGCGCGCGAAAATCCCGGGCGGGTCGAACTGCTGCAGTCGCGCCAGCACGGCTTCGACGGCATCGACGCCGCAGCCCAGCGTCGCGGCAAGCTCGGCCAAGTCGCCCGAGAGGTAGCCGGCGTCATCCAGCATTTCGATCAGCTGGGCGCCGATGATCTGCTGTGCGGGGTCGGGCAGGTCCACCGCCATCTGGCGACTGAGATGCTCCCGAAGGGTGGTTTCCGCAGACAGGCGATCCTGCACGCGATCGAGGGTGTCGTCGGCCCCGCCACCGTCGCCCCGTCCCCATTCCCCGAAGGATTCGAACGCCAGGTCCCGGTCGAGAGCGTCCTGCGCGGGGGGGACATCGCCTGTCTCGAAATTGTTGTCGTCCGCATTGAGAACTGGTTCGGACATCTGGGCTTCGGTGTCGGAGAGGGCCCGATCGACCCCGCGCACGGACTCCGAGTCGCTCTCCGTCGACGCCGCCAAGCCTGTCTCCTCCGGGCTGTCCGGCGCAGCGTCGTCGCGCTCCAGCAGCGGGTTCTCCTCCACCTGCTGCTCGACGTAGGTGGCCAACTCCATGTTCGACAGTTGCAGCAGCTTGATCGCCTGCTGCAGCTGCGGCGTCATCACAAGGGTCTGGGACTGGCGCAGGTCCAGACGTGGCGTCAGCGCCATGGCAGATCCCGCCTCACTTCGGATCCCATCATGCTAGCGGCTGAAACGTTCGCCGAGGTAGACGCGCCGCACATCCGGATGGCCCACGATCGCGTCGGGAGTGCCTTCCATCAACAGCATGCCGTCATGCAGGATGTAGGCGCGATCGATCACGTCCAGGGTTTCACGGACGTTGTGATCGGTGATCACGACACCGATGCCGCGATCCTTCAGATGCGCGACCAGACTGCGGATTTCGGCAACGGCGATCGGATCGATCCCGGCAAAGGGTTCGTCCAATAGGATAAACTTGGGGTTAGTGGCCAAAGCCCGGGCGATCTCCACCCGTCGCCGCTCGCCGCCGGACAGGGCGACGGAGGGAACCCGGCGCAGATGGGTGATGGCAAATTCCGCCAGCAGCGAATCCAGGGTGGCCTCCCGCGCCTCCCGCGCCGGTTCGACCACCTCCAGCACCGCGCGGATGTTATCCGCCACCGACAGCCCGCGGAAAACCGACGCCTCCTGTGGCAGATAGCCGATGCCGAGGCGCGCCCGGCGATACATCGGCAACGTCGTAATGCGCTGCCCGTCCAGGATCACATCGCCGTAATCGGGTTTCACCAGCCCCATGATCATGTAGAAGCATGTCGTCTTGCCGGCCCCATTGGGGCCGAGCAGGCCCACCACCTCCCCCCGGCGAACGCTGACGCTGACGTCCCGCACGACCAGGCGACGTCGATAGCATTTGCTGATGTTCAAGGCGGACAACCCGCCGTCACCCGCTACCACGTGCGGTCGCGGCATGGCGTCGCCGGAAGTCCCGGCAGGGCTGGGTTCGACCTTGTCCACGCTGTTCATGACGATGTGAGCATCTCCCGGAAACGTTTAATTTCCACTGCGCCGGCCCGGCTGGCCGTCGGGATGGATCAATCCTTGCACTTGCCGGCCCGACGGATCGCCGTCCCCGCAGCCGATCAATTGACTGGTGCCGGCTTTCATATCCACGTCGGCGCGACAGCCGTTGAGCTGATTGAGCCCCCGGGTGATCCGGACCGCGCCCAGGAGCGACGCGGTTTCGGTCTCGGCCAGGTAGACGCCGCGATCGGCGAAAATGCGTTCGTCGGCCGTGTTGATGGCAACGTTGTCGAAAGCTTCGACGCGGTCAAGTCGCTGGCCGTCAGCCGACCCCTCGGTCAGATACGCAACCAGCACGTCGGCCCTCAGGATGCGCCCTTCCTGTTCGGCGCGGGCATTGCCGCGAGCGACCAGCATGTCCTCCAGTTCCCAGAATTCCATCTGCTCGTCGGCGGTGACCCGCCCGTTCTCGGCGACCACTCGGACCCGGCCCGGCTGCGACGGATCGTCGCTGCTGAGGATCAGGATGGCGCTGTCGAGGTCGTAGACGCCGCGGTCGGCGTAGGCGGTTTCCGACGGCGCGGTGATCACCACGTTACCGCTTGCCACCAGTCGCCATACCTCCGAATCACCCTCGGCCACCTCGCGGTAATGGGCGCTGAGGGTATCCGCCTTGACCTCGATGTCACCACGGACGGCCCGAGCGTTGCCGTGGGCGCGGATGACCTGCTCGCTTTGCAACCACTCGATGCCGTCTTCGGCCAGAATCTCAACGGGCAAATCGCCGGCCGTGCCGGAAGCGAACGGGGTCGTCTGCGCGTGGGCCAAATGCCCGACCGCGGCGCTTGCGATCACCGCCAGGGCGCAGGCGAAGGCGCCGAGTCGACCGGCGATCGCGGTCATGTCCCTGGCTCCGCACCGCGGGCCGAGGGTGTGACCCTGCTCATGGCGCCCGGGAAAATCACCAGCCGGGCCTGGCCCGTGAACGCCACCGTATCGCCCCCATCGCTGACGCTGAATCCTTCGGCCGTGATGGTCCCGACCGGACCTTGACCGCGGACCGGCTTCGAACCGGACACGGTATTCTCGATCAGATCCACCTGCGCCTCGCTGCTCTCGAATAGGTAGCCGGCATCGTGAAACAATTTGACCGCTCCGGACAGCCTCAGGGCCTGGCTGTCCACGACGTACTCACCCTGATCGGCCGTCACCATCACCCAGGTGCCGTTGGCCATCACCATGTCGGCTTCGGGGGCATCCAGCATCACGACGGCCTGGCCCGCGCCCAGGTTGTGCACGGCATCGGCGGTGATTTGAAAGGGACGGTTTTCGCCATCGGCACCGACGTAGCGGGCCTTGACCATGCTCGCCTCGCTGCGGTCTCCGTCGGTAATCGTCGCCTGGCCGGGTGCGCCCGGCCCGCCTGTCAGGTACGGCCACAGCAGCACCGCAGCCATGAGCAGGACGGCAACCAGGGGCAAGACGACTTTGAGCCCGACGATCAGGACCGCACGGCGTGACCAAGGCTGCCGCGAGCGGATCGGAACGGCCAAAGTTCGCGCGCTCACGTGATGCCCGCCCTGAGGCAGTCGTGGACGTGGACCACGCCAACCGGCCCGTCGCCCTCCACCGCAAACAGGTTGGTGATCTTCCGGGCATTCATGATTCCCAGCGCCTCTCCGGCCAGGGCCTCGGCGGAGATGGTCTTCGGGTTCGGCGTCATGATCTCGGTCACCGTGCGGTTCAGCAGGTCGGGGGCCATGTGGCGGCGCAGATCGCCGTCGGTGACCAAGCCGGCCAAGCGGCCATCGCCGTCGACCACGCCGACACAGCCGAGGCTCTTGGTCGTCATCACGATCAGGACTTCCGCCATCATCGTGTCCGGGCCGACCAGGGGCATCTCGTCGCCCGTGTGCATGATGTCGGCAACCCGGAGCAGGCGGCGGCCCAGCATGCCGCCCGGATGCAGCAACTGGAAATCGCTGGCGGAGAAGCCGTTGCGTTCCAGCATGGCAACGGCAAGGGCATCGCCCAGGGCCAGCATCATCGTGGTGGAGGTGGTCGGCGCCAAGCCCATGGGGCACGCTTCGGCCGCCGGCGGCAGCAGGAGGACCATATCGGCGGTGCGGGCGAGGGTGCTGTCCAATCTGGCCGTCATCGCCACCAGCGGGATGGCGAATCGCTTGACATGGGCGAGGATCGCCGCGAGTTCCGCAGTTTCGCCCGAGTTGGAGAGTGCCAGCACCACATCGCGGGCGGTGATCATGCCGAGATCGCCGTGCGCCGCCTCCGCCGGATGCACAAAAAGGGCCGGCGTGCCGGTGGAGGCCAGCGTGGCGGCGATCTTGTGGGCGATGTGACCGCTTTTGCCCATTCCGGTCACGACCACCCGGCCTTGCATGGCGGCAATGACGTCGAGGGTCCGGCTGAACGCGCCGTCGATGCCACGGGCCAGCAAATCCAGGCCCCGTGCCTCCAACGCCAGAACACGCCGCGCTGCGCTTACGTCAGCGGATCCGCTTGTTCGTTGCGACTGCGCAATGGATGCCATCACCGCCCTGTCCGTCTATCCCCATCGGATAAAAAGTAATCCTGCCGTCATTCAGGCGCAAATGTGTCGTTGCGCGGCATACGCCAGGCAGGGCCCAAGCCGGCATCGGCGCCGGCCGGCCGTGCGGTGCCAAAGAGCTCAAACGGCCAGGGAGCTCTGAAGGCCAGGGAGCTCTGAAGACTAGTGAGCGAAAATGTCCTCGTCTGGCCAGCCGGCAAGGTCGAGGAGGGCGCGATGCGGCAGAAACTCGAAGCACGCGCGGGCCAAGTCGACCCGGCCCTCACGCGCCAGCATCGCGTCGAGTTTCGCTTTCAGCGCGTGCAGGTAAAGGACGTCGCCGGCGGCGTAGCGTTGCTGGTCCTCGCTCAGCGCCTCGGCGCCCCAATCCGACGATTGCTGTTCCTTGGCAAGCTCGATTCCCAGCAGTTCCCGACACAGGTCCTTGAGGCCATGGCGATCGGTATAGGTGCGGGCCAGGCGCGACGCGATCTTGGTGCAATAGACCGGACGGCAAGTCACGCCGAGGGCGCGGCTCAGCATGGCGATGTCGAACCGGCCGAAATGAAACAGCTTGGTCACCGCCGGATCGTTGAGCAAGGCTCGCAGGTTGGGCGCCGCGCGCGCCGTTTCCTCGGGCGAACCCGCCGGATTGGAGAACTGCACCAGGTGGCAGACGCCGTCACCGGCGGAAAGCTGCAGCAGACACAGCCGGTCCCGTTCGGGCTTCAGCCCCATCGTTTCGGTGTCGATGGCGACGGTGTCGGCGAAGCGGACCGCCGCGGGCAGATCGTCCCGATGGAGATGGATGGCGGCCACGGTCATGACGGTTCCCGACGCATGGCCGGCGCATCGCACAGGGATTGCGGAGCGGCCTGAGAGAGCGGTTTTGGTGCCCAGGAGAAGACTCGAACTTCCACGGCCTTGCGGCCACAGGTACCTGAAACCTGCGCGTCTACCAATTCCGCCACCTGGGCAGGGTGGAGGCGCGACGCCGCGTGCGTCACACCGTCGTTAGCTAAGGTCGTGGACATGTTTGTGTCAACACCGCTGTCACGGCAACCGGATACGCGGCGATTCGGAACCGGCATTCGTCACCGCTTCACGCCAACGCCGTCCCTGGGCCGCACCGCAGACTGTCGACTTGTAACTTGACCGGAGCGTCATCGTGTAAGCTGCGAGGCGCGGTGGCGACCGGCGGGTTCGAGACCATGGTGGCGGCCGGCCTCGCCGGCGCCGGCCTG
>REEP01000105.1 GCA_007695045.1 Rhodospirillales bacterium
AACCATGGACGACTTGGCGATGCGTCGGTCCTGATGGCGCGTCCGTCCGCCCCCCGGTCGGCGTGGCGACGGCGTCCGCTGACCATGCACCCCATCAACAAGATCCTGGATTTCGCTTCGCTCCATCCAGGCTACGCTCTACGCTCGCTCGACATCGTAAGGCGTTACCCGGTCGTCATATCGACTCGATGGTCACGCGGCGTATTTCTCCACCAGCCCGGTCAGGCCCGCTGCGATGTCGCGGATGCCGTCGCTGGCTTCCGACAACACCGCGAGATCACCCGAAGCCCACCCGTCTTCATGCTCGATAACCACCTCCCGGGGATAGGCCGGATGGGCGCGGTGGACGTCCGAGAGCTTCAGGTAGGCGGCGGCGATGGCGCCCGGGTGATTGGTGACGGGCTCAACGATGAGCAGACGGTTGGGAAGAGTGACCACATTGGCGAAGTCATAGGCCTTGGTGGACTCACCTGCCAGCCGCGCCTTCTGCCGCACCTCATGCTGCGGGAAGAGGCGCCGAAGCTGCTCCGCCACGCGGCGCTGCAGCAAACGCTCCTGACGCTGCTGCCGATCGCTCAGGATCTCGGTGACCCATTGCTGGCTGGCGTTGGCGATAAGAACGATCGCCGCGGCAAGCTGGTGCGGTTCGACGTCGTCGACTCGGAAAGCGCCGTCCCGATAAGCGACCCCGAACAGGTCGGCCACACCCCGTGCGCGTCGCCCGTGAGAGGACGGCGCCACCGCCACACCGGCAGCAAGCAATGTGTCCCAACCGGCGCCCTGATCCGTGACTGCGAACTTATGCGGTCCGCCCATCACAAAAACAGGCACGCTGTTCCCGCCGGGATACAGGCATTGCGTGGTGATCCAGGTCCCGCCATCCCCGGCCCGATGAGTGGTAAACGCCTGCACTGCGGATGCGATCGCTGGTTCAGTCGTCCTCATACCGAGAGCCTCGGTTCGTGGGGTGGCAACGGAATCATGCCATGGATGTTGGTCCTGGTGAGAAAAAAGTCGATGGCCGCGCGATAGTCGACAAGCGGCGGGTCGATCGGCGCTGCGATCGGAAGGTTGTCCTTGGGTGGCCTTGGCCAACGACGGTTGTGCTGCCAGGTGTGGAACTGGTGGTCGCCCGATGGCAGCGTCAGGCCGCGGAGCTCCTTCGGAACATTCTTGAACGGATTGGCATGCGGGGCACTCGGAAAGGCGTCTAGTCGCTGGATGGGCTGGTCCTGGAAGACGAGCACGAGAGAGCCATGCTGCGGCGTCGCAACCACGGACGCCGTGGCAATCAGGAACAGGCCGCCGACGATCTCCTCACCGATCCACAAGGGCGCCTTCAGCCGCACCGTGGTATCCCGGCTTTTGTCCCATTGCGGCCGACCGGCGATCTCCTTGGGTGCAGCCACCATGTCGTCGATGTCGTCCACGCCGATCATGGCCGCCTCTGGAATTTGCGCCGGCATCCACTAGGGCGTCATGTTAGCGTAAGGGTTGTAGAAGGTCGAGACTTGTGGTCTTTTCGCAAGCAAAGTGACTCCTTGTTTGGATTCGGCATCGCACGGTCACCGCCAGATTCTCTGCCCCGCCATTCCTTGCGGCGCGGGCGTTGCGGAAACCGAATGCGGGTCGCAAGGGCATGCGGGCAACGACACCAATGGACTACCGTCCGTCCCGCAACGTCCCCAAATCAGTGCAGCCGGGCGGGGTGATCGCTTGGGCAGTGCTGTGGGAGGGGATGGCATGGACACGGCGGTGGTCTCGCCCGATCGGACCGACCAGCAGGCGCGGCAGGAAACCCTGTCGCTGCCCGTGGACGGGATGACCTGTGCCTCCTGCGTGGAGCGGGTGGAGCGGGCGCTCAGCCGGGTGCCGGGCGTCCGTGAGACACGGGTGAACCTGGCGACCGAGCGCGCCGATGTCACCGTCGATGCCGCCCGGGTCGACGCCGTCGATCTCGCCGAGGCGATCCGGCGCGCCGGCTATGCCGTTCCCGCCGCCACCATGGAACTTCGCATCGACGGCATGACCTGTGCGTCGTGCGTCGCCCGGGTCGAGAAGGCGCTGCAGTCGGTTGCCGGCGTGCGGGCGGCCGAAGTCTCGCTCGCCAGTGAGACGGCGACGGTGACCGTCACGGCCGGAACCGCCGGCCCGGACGCGCTGGCCGCTGCCGTCCGCCGTGCCGGATACGAGGCCACGCCTGCCGAGGAGGCGGCGGCGGGGAGCGATGAGGAAGACAGTGCCAACCGGCGCGCGCGTCGCGACCTGCTCACGTTCGCGGTGGCGGCCGTGTTCACCCTGCCGTTGGTGGTGCCAATGCTGTGGCATCCGTTCGGCGTGACTTGGATGCTGCCGGCGGCGGTGCAGCTGGCCCTGGCGGCGCCGGTACAGTTCTGGGCCGGGGCGCGCTTCTACCGCGCCGCCTGGGGCGCCTTGAAGGCCGGCACCGGCAACATGGATCTGCTGGTGGCCATGGGCACCAGCGCGGCCTTCGGCCTCAGCCTCTATCATACCCTGGTGCCGGTGCCGGGCGACGGCGATCTCTATTACGAAGCGTCCGCCGCCATCATCACCCTCGTGCTGCTGGGCCGCTGGCTGGAAAGCCGGGCCAAACGGGGCACCACCTCGGCGATACGCGCCCTGATGCGGCTCAGGCCGGAACGGGCCCGGGTGGTTCGCGACGGCCGCGAGATCGAGGTTGCGGTGAGCCGGGTTGCCGTTGACGACGTGGTGGTGGTGCGCCCGGGAGAACGCATCCCGGTGGATGGCGAGGTGATCGCCGGGGCCAGTCAGGTGGACGAATCCCTGATCACCGGCGAGAGCCTGCCGGTGACCAAGGAGGAAGGCGACGGCGTCACCGGCGGCGCCATCAACGGCGGCGGCCTGCTGCGCATCCGCGCCACGCGGGTGGGTGCGCAATCCACCCTGTCGCGGATCATCGCCCTGGTACAGGGGGCTCAGGCGAGCAAGGCGCCGGTGCAGCGGTTGGTCGACCGGGTGGCCGCCGTGTTCGTGCCGGTGGTGGTGGCCATCGCCCTGGTCACCCTGGCCGGTTGGTGGCTATCCGGCGTGCCCGCCGAGACCGCGATCATCCATGCCGTGACCGTGCTGGTGATCGCCTGCCCGTGCGCGCTGGGTCTGGCGACGCCGACGGCGATCATGGTCGGGACCGGTGTCGCCGCCCGCAGCGGCATCCTGATCAAGGATGCGGCGGCGCTGGAACGCGCCCACAGGGTGACCACCCTGGTGTTCGACAAGACCGGCACCCTGACCGAAGGCCGGCCACGGGTCACCGGCGTGCAGGCGTGCGACGGCGACGCTGCCGCCCTCCTCCGCCTCGCCGCGGCGGCACAGCAGGGGAGCGAGCATCCGCTGGCCCGGGCCGTGCTGGGGGCCGTGCTGGCGGAGGAGGGCGAGGTCTCGCTGCCGATGCCCGAGCAGTTCCAGGCGGTGGCGGGCCGGGGGTTGACGGCGCGGGTGGCGGGGCGCGACCTGGTCATCGGCAACCGTGCCCTGCTGGACGACGCCGGCATCGATACCGCACCGCTGGAGGATGCCGCGCGCTCCGCCGAGGGCGTTGGCAACACCGTGATGTGGGTGGGCGAGACGGGGCTGACCCCGCCGCGCCTGCTCGGCTTCATTGCCGCCGGCGACCGGGTGCGCGACGGCGCCGCCGAAGCGGTGGCCCTGCTGAAGCGCCGCGGAATCGACACGGCGATGATCACCGGCGACAATGCGCGGAGTGCGCGCGCCGTGGCCGATGCGGTCGGGATCGAGCGGGTGTTGGCGGAAGTGATGCCGGAGGACAAGGCCGCGGAGATCGAGCGTCTCAAGGGCGATGGCCGGGTCGTCGCCATGGTCGGCGACGGCATCAACGATGCACCGGCGCTGGCCGCGGCCGATGTGGGCATCGCCATCGGGGCCGGCACTGACGTGGCGATGCAGGCGGCCCCGGTGACCCTGATGCGCCCGGACCCGCGCCTGGTGGCCGATGCCCTCGGCGTGTCCGGGGCGACCCACCGCAAGATCGGCCAGAACCTGTTCTGGGCCTTCATCTACAATATCGCGGCGCTGCCGCTGGCCGCGGCCGGCCTGTTGACCCCGGTGATCGCCGGAGCGGCCATGGCCTTCAGCAGCGTGTCGGTGGTCACCAATGCGTTACGGCTACGCCGCTGGCAGCCGGCGGCGGACGGCCGTGACACGAGATGACGATGCAAACCGTTGTTTTTCTCACACTCAGTCATGCCGATCGGCGAGGCGAAGGGCCGTTTCGCTCAGCCTGCGTCCGGCTCGCCCGATCTCGCGTCCGTCTCACCGAGCATGCCCTGGGTCTCAAATAGCGCGGGCCGCAGGGCTTCGGCCGTCTCAAGCAATGTGCGTCGGAAACGGCCATGAATCTCGCGTCGGGGCGCACATCATGGCGCGCCGCGACAGTTACAGGTCACCGCCTTCGCCGTTCGGCCGTCGGCCAGATTTCGGCCAGATTCATGCTGGCGCTGGCTTGATACGGCTTATCATCCTGCGCAGTGGTCATCCTGCGCAGTGGTCATCCTGCGCAGTGGCGGTCGTTGCCAAGCCGAGACAAGCCGCTGCCGCGGCGATGTCTGCCGGTTCTTTTCGTGCCCTCATGTCGCAACAGTTTCCTCCGGTCCGGTCTCACGGGTGGAACGTTCAAGGCCTCAGCTACCGATCATCTCGCCGCCATTGGGGTGGAGAATTTGTCCGGTCATGTACGAGGAATCCTCGCAGGCGAGAAACAAGTGGCTCGGCGCCACCTCGTTAGGTTCGCCGGGCCGGTTCATGGGCACCTGCTTGCCGAAATCGGCGACCTTTTGCTCATCATAACTCGATGGCGTCAGCGGCGTCCAAATCGGCCCCGGCGCGACACCGTTGACACGGATGCCTCGGCCGATAAGTGCCCGCGCGAGCGAGCGGGTGAACGCGACGATGGCGCCACGTGTCCCGGCGTAGTCGATGAGATTCGGGCTGCCGCGGTAGGCGGTCACCGAGGTCGTATTGATGATGGCGCTGCCTTCACGGAGATGCGGCAACGCCGCGTTGGTTAAATGATAATAGCCGAAAACGTTGGTGCGATACGTCCGCTCAAGCTGTTGCGGGTCAATGTGCTCCGGCGCCGGCTGCGGGTGCTGCTCGGCGGCATTGTTGACCAGGATATCGAGCCGACCGAAACGATCGACCGTCATCTCAACGGCGCGGCGGCAAAAGTGCTCGTCACCGATGTCACCCTCGATACAATAGGCCGCCCTGCCCTCTTGCTCGACGAGATCCTGAGTTCGCTGGGCATCGTTGGTCTCTTCCAAGTAGACGATCGCCACGTTGGCGCCCTCGCGGGCGAACAGGATCGCCACCGCGCGTCCGATGCCACTGTCACCGCCGGTGATGAGGGCGACCTTGCCGGCGAGGCGCCCGGAACCCGGATAGCGCGGCAGGCATTCAGGCCTCGGCTCCATCATGTGTTCACGGCCGGGTTGATGCGCTTGCGCCTGCGGCGGCTTGGTGTGGTTTTCGCTTGTCGTCACGAAGCTTCCCCTGCCGGAATGGTCTATGGTAGCGAACTCTCCTTGGGCTGCGGCCCGCAGAGCTTCACGAACGAGTTGGCTCGCATATCCCCATTCGTTGTCATACCAGCTCATCACCTTAACCAAGTCGCCATCGACCACCTGCGTCATCGTCGGGTCGATCACGGAAGCCCGGGAATCCACGATGATGTTGGCGGAGACGATCTCATCTTCGGCGACTCCGACGATTCTCGTGTAGCGGTTGACCTCCGCCTCTTCGCGAAAGATGGCGTTGACCTCCTGCGCCGACGTCGAGGCCTTCCGTATCATGGATGATCTTGAAGACGACACGGCCGATCCGGCCGAATTCACAAATCGCTACTTTGCCCATTTGCGTTCCCCTCTGCCCGCGCCTTGCACGGTATCCGCTGCCGGCGCCTTGCGGGGTCTTCAAAGCCTAATGATGCTTTTGATTATCCAAATCGATCGCAACGCTGCCTTAGCCTAGGTTAACGGGAGGTGGTGGCGCGTCCGCCGGGGTACCGCCCCATGCACCGCATGGCCACGCCGGCATTCGGCCAAGGCCGCGCCTTGCAGGGTGGCCCGGCGTCGCTCGATCAGCTCGGCGAAGGTCGCGGCATCCTGCTCATTGGTGAGGAGGTTGTCCTGCTCGAGGACGGTGGGCCGAAACACGGCAAGATTGTGGTGATCGCCAAGCAGGCCGCCCATGTGATCCGCCTGATCACCGCGCGCCGGAGATGACAGCAGGCCAAATTGCCTGCAGCAGGTTGGCATGATAACGGTGATTGACGAAACGGAACGGAGGGGAGCATGAGCACCTACCGCGTCGATGGCATGACCTGCCAGGGCTGCGTGCGGGCCGTCAGCAACGCCATTCAGGACCGCGTCCCGGGCGCCACCGTGGATGTGGACCTGGCGGCAGGGACGGTGCGGGTGGCGGGAGCCGGCGACCCCGACACCGTGCGCAAGGCCGTGGAGGACGCGGGTTTCGCGTTCTTGGGCAGCGCCGACTGAAGCCCTGCCGGGTGTCCCACGACCGGGTATCGGTCGCGGTGCGGCGCTGCCTTCGGCACAGGGGAGAGGCACAGGGGAGAGGCACAGGGGAGAGGCTCAGGGGACAGGCCCAGAGGAGAGTGGGCCGCGCGCGCAACCCATTTTGCTTCGACCTTGACCGAGAAGCGCGGACGAAGATGTCGTGCGCTCGTCGCAATCTCGTCGCTGCTTCACCCGTACGGATGCGCGCGCGGTGCACGATGTATAGCACACTCCGAAGTCCGCGCAAACTTTAACCCTACCGCACCAGGGGCGTAAAAAAATCCCCTGCCGAGGCATCAACTCCCTCCGGGCACTGTGCCGGTTGGCCGCGGCCGTCGCTTACCCCCCGGCAGCGAAACGGTGCGCTTCCTCCGCCGCCCGCAGCAGGGCCTTGGCCTTGTTGCAGCTTTCCTGATACTCGGTCTCAGGCACGCTGTCGGCGACAATGCCGCCGCCGGCCTGGACATACAGGACCCCGTCCTTGACCACGGCCGTCCGCAGCGCGATGCAGGTGTCGACATCGCCGTTGGCGCTGATGTAGCCGATGCAGCCGCCGTAAATGCCGCGGCGCTCCGGCTCCAGTTCGTCGATGATCTCCATGGCGCGAACCTTCGGCGCTCCGGACACGGTGCCCGCGGGAAATCCGGCAAACAGGGCATCGACCGCATCATGAGCCGGATCCAGGTGTCCTTCCACGTTGGAGACGATGTGCATCACGTGGGAGTAGCGCTCGATCACCATCTGTTCGGTCACCCGGACGGTGCCCACGCTGGCGACCCGGCCGACGTCGTTGCGTCCGAGGTCCAGCAGCATCAGATGTTCCGCCCGTTCCTTGGGATCGGCCAGGAGGTCTTCGGCCAGGGCCGCATCCTCCGCCGGCGTGGCGCCGCGCGGTCGGGTGCCGGCGATGGGACGAATGGTGACGGTACCGGCGCGCACCCGCACCATGATCTCCGGGCTGGATCCGACCACGGCGAAACCACCGAAATCCAGAAAAAACAGGAAGGGCGACGGGTTGAGCCGACGCAGCGCGCGGTACAGGGCGAACGGCGGCAACCGGAACGGAACGCGCATCCGCTGCGACGGCACCACCTGAAAGATATCGCCGGCCAGGATGTATTCCTTGGCGTTCTCGACCATGGCGCAGTAGCCGTCGCGCCCGGTGTTCGAGACCGGCTCGGGGGGCGCTCCGGCCTCCGCAGCGGCGGGGCGCGGGCGCGGCAGGCTCCGTTCCAGGCCGGCAATCACCTGGTTGATCCGCTGTCCGGCCCGATCCAGGGCGTCGTCCGCGGCCACGGCCGGATCGGGCCAAACCGGGGTGATCACGGTCACGGTATCGTCGACGTTGTCGAACACCGCCATGACGGTCGGGCGCAGCAGCATCGCTTCCGGGACGCCGAGGGTGTCCGGGTTGGCATCGGGCAGGCGCTCGGCATAACGCACCATGTCATAGCCGATGTAGCCGACCAGGCCGGCGGCCATCGGCGGCAGACCCGGCGGCAGGTCGATGCGGCTTTCGGCCAC
This sequence comes from Rhodospirillales bacterium, assembly GCA_007695045.1. Classification (GTDB taxonomy): domain Bacteria; phylum Pseudomonadota; class Alphaproteobacteria; order Rhodospirillales; family Defluviicoccaceae; genus REEP01. The sequence goes on from REEP01000105.1 coordinate 8,100, forward strand.
CAGCGCCCGCAACGAGGCGGGGACGCCCTCCCGTTCCGCGACCGGACAGGGCCGAAACCGGTCAGGATCACGGTCAGCGTCGCGATTGATCTCCGCCCGGCCGTGCCCGCACCGCCAGATCAGGTCCGGCGCAAGGCCAAGGAAGGAATACCGGCCACGAATGGCGCCACCCTCGACGGATTCCAGCAGAAAGCTGTTGGGGCGACGGTCGGCCAGCTTGAGCATCGCCGACACCGGCGTCTCCAGGTCCGCCGGGAGGGTGGTCCACACCACCTGCGCCTGCCCGGCGGCATAGCGGGCGGCAAACGCATCCGGCGGCGGATACATGATCATGGTCGCGTTCCCCGGGAGCACAAGGCTTCAGAAAAGGCTTCAGACGCAGAGGGCTTCAGAAGCAGAGGGGTTCAGAAGCAGAGGGGTTCAGAATAGCCGGTCGGTGACTTCCGGGTTGACGGCCACGGGGTGACGTTGCCGCATGGCATCCAGGTACTGGGCCACCAGATCGTTCCCCAGGGAAACGCGAAGGTTATCGCGAAACGCTTGCGCCTCCTGCCGGTCCCGATCCGGGTCCGCCGGGTGTGTGTCCTGGACCTCGGCAATGAAGCTTGCCTCCCGAGCGCGCACCACCACCGCCTGACCGCGATCCGCTTCAAACACCGCCTCGATCAGGCCGCGGGGCAGATCCGGTGCGCCCTCTCCGCCCCGGTTGAACGGCGGCGTCGTGGCCGACTCCAGGCCATGGTCTCCGGCCACCTCGGCCAGGTCGCGCCCGGCACGCACGGCGTCAGCGATGCCCTCGGCACGTTCGGCCGCGGCCTCAGCCAACCGGTCGGCCATCACCGCGTCGCGCACCTCGGCACGGACACTCTCCAGCGGGCGCACGGCCGGCGGCATGACATCGTCAACCCGGACGACGAAGTAGCCCTCGATCCCGTACTCGCCAAGCAGGCTCTCCTCGCCGGCGCCAAGCATGAAGGCCTCCTCGACCGCGGCCTCGGGCAGGGCCTCGACGGGGTCACCATCGGGATCGCGACCCGTCGCATCCACGGCGTCCACCCGGATCAGCGGCAGGTCGAGACGGTCGGCCGCCTCTTCCAGCGAGACGCCGGCGCCGAGCGTGTCCTGAAGCCGGTTGGACAGGTCGAACAAAGCATCCCGGGCTTTCTCGGCGGCCAGTTCGGCAGCAATCTCATCGCGCACATCGGCCAAAGGAACGGTGCTGGCCGGCATCACCTCGGTCACCTTGAACAGGTGCCAGCCGATCGGGCTTTGCACCGGGTCCGCCACCTCGCCTTCGTCAACGGAAAACGCGGCGTCCGCCAGGGCCGGCAGCAGGGAACGGCGGGTGACCGTGCCGAGATCGACGGCATCGGCCGAAAGCCCGGCTTCCTCCTCGGCCACGGTCAGAAAATCCGCGCCCCCGCGGATGCGTTCCAGCGCCCGTTCCGCGGCGTCCCGGTCGGGGACGACGATCTGCTGCAAGGTCCGTTGTTCCGGCTGGAAGAATTCGTCGACCCGGTCCTGGTATTCGGCCCGGATCTCGGCGTCACTGACGGCCATTTGCGGCGCCAAGTGATCGACGCCCAGAACGATCGCCGTCACCGACCGGTACTCCGGCGCCATGAATCGCTCGGCGTTGGCGTCGTGGTAGGCCGCCAGTTCCTGTTCCGACGGCGGTTCCACCGCATCCGCCAAGTCGCGGTCGCCGATCCGAACAACCGTCGCCGTGCGGCGTTCGTGATGGTGCCGAAACAACGGCTTGAGAATCGTATCGGGTACCGTGACCGCGCCGCCCATGCTGACCAGCAGTTGATTGCGCGCCACTTCCCGGCGCACCATGTCCTCAAACTGCCGTTCGGAGAACCCGGCGAACCGCAGCGTCTGCCCGTACACGTTTCGATCGAATGTCCCGTCCGGCCCCTGGAACGCGGGATTGCGCCGTATCGCATCCCGGACAAGATCGTCGCTCGCGGCCAGATTCAGATCGGCCGCGGCCAGATCCAGCAGCGTCTGGTTGACGAGGCGCTCGATGACAAGGCCGGGCAGACCCATGGCCCGGGCCTGGGCGCTGTCCACCTGAATTCCCGCCTCCGCCCGGAGTCGCGCCAGTTCCCGTTCGTAGTCGGCGCGCACGGTCTCGGCCGCAATGGTCTGATCCCCCACCCGCACCGCCCAAGCGGGATCGCCGCCGCCGGTGGGGCCGCCGAAGTACCAGAAGCCGGAAGCGAACGCGAGAAGGATGAGAACGAACACAACCTTCCCGACGAACGATGCGAAGAAGTTACGGAGACCGCTGAGCATGAGGATGCGTGCCAAGATTTATGGTAACGACCGGAGCGACAGAATGAGGCCATCCGCTCCGAAACCCCCGCTAACATAGAAGCCAAGCCCGGGCCGGGCAAGCCGCCGGCCAACGCCACACCCGGCCTCCTTTCGGTTGCCGTGCTGTCCCGGCCAGCGTCGGCGGCCAGCGCAAGCGGTGTTTGTGGGCGCCGCCGAAAGCTCAGCCCAGCAGTTCAGCCCGGGATGAAGCCGTCGACCTTGGTATAGACCTCCCGCATGAAGTCGGTTAAGCGCGCATCGGCGCTGTCCAGCGTCTGCCCCGGTGTCACCGGCGTGACCAGCCGCACCAGGGCGCCGTCGGTACGATTGCGGGTGATCGCATCCCAGAAAATCATCAGCTTGACGTGATACTCGTTGGTGAGGTGGCGCCCCCGCTGGTCGAACCAGTAATACACCACCTGCTGCGACAGGCCGCGGGTGATGACCGCACGCTGTACCGTGATCGCCTCGCCGTTGGGGCCCACGCCATCGATCCCCCGCCGACCCAGAGTGGTGATTTCCCATCCGCCGCCCGGGATGCACGACCGTGGCGAATGCGCCGATGCACCTTTCCGCTGCGATCCGTAGTAGGCCACATAGAAGTTGACCACAGCCGGGTCCCCGGCGTGGCGAAAGTCGGCATAGATATGGTCGTCGATCTTGAGCGCATCGACGTAGCGTCGCTCCAGGATCAGTTCGCGCCCGCGCCAGTCGCCGACCTGCATGGGGAAAGCAGCGAAGCCGCGCCTTTCCGGAATTATTTCCTGGCGCTCCGGGAGGCTGGCCACCGCCACCGCCGTGACCGCGACCAGAGCAACACTGGCCAACAGCGGCCGGCTGGGCCGCAGCAGCCGCGAGGTATCGACGCCGCCGGCCGGTCGCTGCGGGATCAGCAGTTCCAGACGCAACAGGTCCGAAAGCCGCCCGTGGCGGCCGCTGAGGCGCGCCAGCACCAGCATCTGGGCGAAGAACAACGCAACCGCCGCGACAAAGATGACCCACCCCTCGAAGAAGTGCATGAAGCCGTCGGCCATCCCAATACCGAAGTTGTCAACCAAAACGCCCGTCACGGCGATGCGGAAGCTGTTGATGACGATCGTGATGGGCACGGTCGAGATGAGTAACAAAATCTTGTGCCACAGCGGCCCCTTGTACAGATAAGCACACAGAAAGCCGAAACTGAGCAGCGGAAACAGGTATCGCAGCCCGTTACACGCCTCCACCACCTGCAGCTTGTAAACCCCGAGGTCGATGACATTGCCCTCGAGAAACACACTGATCCCGAACAACCGGATCATGGCGACGCCAAGTTCGGATGAGATCAGCTGCATCCGCCCCGAAATCTGCTGATAGAGAAAATCGGGTAACGGCACCATGAAAACCAGATAAAACAGCGGGGCCGCCAGAACAACGAGGCCTCGCCAGCCGAACCACGCCAGAACGAGACCGGCCAGGGTAACAATAAACGCAAACTGAATGATGGTATAGATTGTGCTGAGTTCGCCAAAAAAAGCGAAGAACAGGCCGAGACCGACCAGCGCCACCCCGGCCCAGGCGCCGCGGACCCCGATTTCCGCCAACTCTCCCCGTTTCTGCCAGATCAGCCAGGCGCTGACCAGCGGCACGAGGTAGGCATAGTTGTACTCTTCCTGCCCCCACCCTCGCACCATGTGGCTGAGGCCGTCGTAGAAGACGAACCACAGACTTCCGGCCGCCAAGAGCGTGGCCGCCCCGAGAGCGAGCCATGAACCGAGATTGCCGCCCATGCGCACGCTTTCCGCCCTCGCTTCAACACTCATGGCGTCTCATTTCCTGATGATGTACCCGATCACAGCCGTGTCATCTCAAACTTGTCTCATTTGTGTTTCGTGTATCGGCCAGACGTCATCGGCATGAGATGCCGACCGAACGGCGCCGTCCTTAAGCCGACATCCGGCTCAAGTCCGTGACCGACCCAGGGCATGCTTCCTACCCGGAAGGGTAATATTCGCTCCCGCAAAACCGTTTCCCGGCAGTGTAATCGCCACTCTTGCTTGCGCCAACGCGTCCAAAGCCACGAATTACCAACGAGATCGTAAGGTAACCGTTCATCTCAAGTCAACCGGGCGCCGGTCAGTTGCCGAGCATGGCGCGCGCCGGCCATGACCATTAGGCAGCGCGCGAGGCGATGATCGCGCTCTCAACCTGTTGCCCGTCCAGGTAGGCACCGATGGAGGCCGCCGCGAAGCCGAGATCGCGGTCGAGGTCGGCGGTGGCTCCGAAGGCGAACAGGACCAACAGGATATGCCGCGTGCGGAGGCTCACCATGGTGCGGGTGCTGTCGCTCGACGGGCTGCCGAACGGGCCCTTTGCGTCGGCCAGGACGGGCAGGCACGCCACGTTGAAGGGGCCGCGGCCGATCGCTTCGTAGCTTTCGCCGTCCGCACCAGGGCGCAGCCGCACGGGGGGAGAGACGGCCGCAAGGTCGTACACCCCGACGGCGTGGCCGGTTCGCAGCGAGATCAGATTGCCGGTGTCCACCGCCGTGTTCACCCGCGGCACACCCTTGCCATCCATGATCCGGCGCAGCAGGGCTTCGGATGCCGGGCGGTAGCGGCTCGGGTCCTTGCCCAGCGCTCGGTAGGCCTGCCGCGTGGCCGCCACCTGGGGCACGTCGCTCACGGGATGCTGCTGGAGGTCGCGGGACTGACGGGACACCTCCCAGTCCAAGGTCCGCTCCAGGGCCTCGTGAGCGCGCCTGGGCTCGACGCGCGCGCTCACGCAGCCCAACCGGACGCTCACCCCGGACTCTGCAAAAGCCTTGTCGAGGCTGATCGCAATCATGGCGCTTTCATTATTGCCATCGCGGCCGCATGCGCAACCGCGGCCGTCTCAGGTGCCGTCGGCACCGGCGAGAGCCGAGGTCAGGCCAAACCTCGGGGCCAAACCTCGGGGCCAAACCTCGGGGCCAAACCGGGGGGCCAAACCGGGCGGCCAAACCCGGGACGGACACGCCAGGTCGCGCGCCCGCCCCGGATCGGTCCCGCAGCCTAGTTCTGCTCGCGCAGCCAAGCGGCGGCGCCCGGAGCCAGGATCTTCTGGGACGCCCCACCCGTATAGATGCCGATATGTCCGGTCTTGATCGGCATTTCCTTGTAGTCCTTCTTGTTGCCCACGTGCTCGCCAAGGGCGATGCTGCAGTTGGGCGGCACCAGGTGGTCCCGTTCGGCATAGATGTTGAGCACCGGCATGGTGATGTTGCCGAGGTCAACCTTGCGGCCGTCCAGTTCCAGTTCCCCCTTCACCAACTGGTTGCCCTGGAGAAATTTTTTCACCAAGTCGCGATAGACGGCGCCGGGCACGCCGGGCCCGCCGAACAGCCACTTCTCCATCCTGAGGAAGTTGAGCATGGCGTCGCGGTCGCCGACCATGTCGATGGTGTCGGCATACTTGCCGAACATCAGGGTGAACGGCGAGGCCATCAGGAAGGAGACGTTCAGCACATCGGCGGGAATCAGGCCGAACGCCTCGAACATGAGGTCCACGTCCGCGGTCTTGCCCATCTCGAACAGCAGACCCACATGCGGCAGCCCTTCGGTCTTGCCACGGCTGAAATCGATCGGCGTCACCGTCAGGATCAGGCTCTTGACCTTTTCCGGATAGAGGGCGGAGTAGCATGTGGACATCGTGCCGCCCTGGCAGATGCCAAACACGTTGATGTTGTCGAGGTTCCGTTCCCGCCGGATGAAGTCGACCGCGTCATCGATGAAGTCACAGACGTAGTCATCCGTCTGCAGGTACATGTCGCAGCGCTTGGGATAGCCCCAGTTGATAAGGTAGACGTCGATCCCCTCATTCAGGAAGTTCCGGACAAGCGACCGGTCGGGCTGCAGATCGGCCACTTCGTAGCCATTGATCAGCGGCGGAACGATGATCATCGGGATCGGATGGAGCTTGCTCGGCTCGACCATCGGTTTGTAGTGGTAGAGCTTCCACGTCTCACGCTCGTAAACGACGTCCTTGGGCGTGCTGCCGATATCGACGTCTTCTTCCTTCAGGTCGGTCAGGCGCTCAAGCCCGACCGCCACCTTGCGCTCGATTTCCGCGAGCTCGCGCGCGATGTCGTCGTGCCGGATCTGAATGGGAAATTGGGTCATGAATTCGATCTCCTGTCTGGCCACTCTCTGACGGCCGTAGCGTATTCCGTATGGCGGGATCGGACGGTCGCGCTTACGAGGTGGCCGTTTCCTTCGTCACCTTTTTCGCAGCGGCCTTCTTGCCCGGCGACTCGGGAACGGCGCCGTGCGAAACCTGGGCCAGTTCGCGGCGCAGCCGGCGTACTTCCCGCTTCAATTCCTGGATATCCCGGTAGGCCTCGTCGAGGTTGCTGCGCGTCGGGATGTCCATTGCATCGTAAACGAGTTCCATGGCATCGCGCTGCTTGATCTTGTAGGTCAGCAGCGCCTGGATCATGTCGTCCTGCGTGGCCTGGAAGTCGGGCGCGGTGAAGGCCTCATTGAGGGTCTTGTCGGCGACGGTGAACCAGGTGCGGATCAGGTCGCGAACGCTGGTGATGGGCTCACCCTTCTCGGCCACCTTGCCGAGATGGTCCATGGTGCGTTCGACCGCCGTGCCCATGGCCTCGCCCATCTTCTTGTGGAAGGCCGCCTGGGCCTTGCGCAGGTCGCCGAAGGCATCCACGGCTTCCAGCATCTTGCCCATTTTCTGCCGAACCACGGTCGCCCGCGGCAGTTCCCCCACCCCGGACAGCATGGGGAACAGGCCTTCCTCCATACCCATGATCCGGCTCAGCGGTTCCGTGCCGCCCATGAACGCGGCGCCCGGATGGCCGCTCGCGGTCGCCTGGGCCACCATCTGCATCCAGGGACCGGTGATCGGTGTCCACTTCTCAAACAGGGTCTTGGTGAGTTCGGTGAATTCATTGGTGGTGGCGCTGGCCCGCTCGGGCAGTTCGGTCAGGCGCTGCTGCCACTCCTGCATCACCTTCTGCAGGTCCGGCTGCCACGGCTTGCCCTCTTCGATCTTGGGCGCCACCACCTGCCAAGCCTTCATCAGGAGGTTCATGCTGCGCACCAGCATGTCCGGCGTCTGCACCAGGTTGCCGGCCACGCGCTGGGCCGAGCTGCCCTGCCCCGCCCAGGATTCACCCATCATCTTCAGCCACTGGCCGGGATCGAAGCCGCCCATGCCGCCCATGCCGGGCATGCCACCCATGCCGGGCCAGCCGCCGCCCATGCCGGGCATGCCGGGCCAGCCGCCGGTGCCGGCCTGCGCGCCCGGCATCATGCGCATCCAACTGGACCAGAGTTCTTTTTGAGCGTCGGTCCAGCTCTTCATCATTTCATTGGTTTGCTCAGCCCAGTCCATGAATATCCTCCTCTGATGAATGCCGTCACTGGTTCGCGCGACGGCTTTTGATCGCTCTTCAGGTGGCCACGCGCGACGTGGCCACCCGGGCGCCCCTGACCATCACGCCGACGCACTGCGGACGGCCGTGCCAGGGGTCGCGCCCATCGCGCCGGACCTGAAGCCGGGCCAGACCGACGGGCTTTGCAAGGTGGCCCGTCGTCCGCCCGATCGCAAGCACGCCGGCACGTTCCCCGGGGCTTCCTTGTGGCTGGCTTGGGGCAACTTGCTCGGCGCAACTTGCTCGGGGCAACTTGCTCAGGAAAGCGCAACCAGGGCCTCACCGGCGGCCTTGACCTGCCCGTCCTGATTGGCGGCGGACAGTTCGACCCGAACCCGCTTTTCGCCATTCTCCTCGAGCTTCTCGGCTACCTTGCCGGTGCAGATGATCTTCTCACCGACACGGGTGATCGCGGTGAATCGGGTGGTGAAGCTGCGGATCGCGGTCTGCGGCACCCAGTCGGTCAGGGACCGCCCCAGGTACGCCATGCTCAGCATGCCGTGCGCGAACACGTCGCTCTCCCCGGCCTTCTTGGCATAGTCGATGTCGATGTGCATCGGATTGTGATCGCCCGACGCGCCGGCATACAGGGCCAGCGTGGTGCGCGACACCGGCTCCGTCTCCAGGTGGATCGGCGCATCGCCGACATTCACGGAGTCGAAACTCGGAACAGTCATCTCGTTCCCTCCCCTTCCAAATGCGGGACTCAGTTGCGGGCGACGATCACCCGCTGCAGTTGACAGACCAGCGCGCCGTCCTGGTTCTTGGCGGTGGTATCTTCCACGATGAACTCGAGCGCACCGCCTTTCTTGTCGTAGATGTCCGACACCGTGGTCTCGAACGTGATCCGATCGCCGGCATAGATCGGGCCATGATAGGTGAAGCTCTGCGAACCGTGCAGGATCTTGCCGACCGGCACGCCCATGGCGGCGATGTTGTCCCACAACGAATTGGTTTCCATCTCCAGACAGAACGCGAACGTCGGCGGCGCCGGAATGGTCTTGTAGCCGGCGGCCTTGGCGGCTTCCTCGTCGCTGTAAATGGGATTGGTCTCTCCGATCGCCTTGGCGAAGAACTTCAGGCGGCCCTTTTCCACGTCAACCGTCTGCGGTGCCGTTTTGCGTCCGATATGCTTCTTGTCAATCATCCCCTCGTTCCTCGCTGATTTATGAACGTGTGATCGAAGGCGCTGACCTGGAACACCGCCAGCCCTTCCCCTGCTCCCCTGCCCCCGGGGGGGGGGGGGGGGGGGGGGGGGGGGGGGGGGGGGGGGGGGGGGGGG
>REEP01000126.1 GCA_007695045.1 Rhodospirillales bacterium
TGTCAGGTTGTCGGTCACCGAGTAGGCGCCCGAGGAGTATCCCGCGAGGATGATCGTGCCCGTGTCGATCCGGGTCGAGTTCCCGAGGATCTGCAATGCATGCCGCGCGATCCGGGATCCCTGGTCCCGGCAGGTACCCAGCGGCAGCAGCCCGCGCCGCTCGTTCTCGTGGTGATCGTAGTCCGCGCCGACGAGGATGACGTTGTCGGGACCGACGATCGGACGCCAGCGCAGCGCGCCCCGCGGGCCGCCGAGTCCGCCGTGGAAATGGACGATGACGGGGTGGGCCGTTTCGCGCCGGTAGTTCCGCGGGAGCGCGACAAGCATGCGGATTGGCTGTTCGCCGCGCGAGGCGGCCGAGCGACCGAGCTCGGGCAGTTCGATCTCGATCTGAGCGCCGGGCCGCAGCTCGGACTCCGGAATCCGGCGGTCCGTAGCAGCGTAGGTCCGGGGCGGAAGCGGCTCGAATCGCGGAGGGGCCGGTTGGGGTGGCGGTTGTACGCGGGTGACCAGCAGCCCCGGCGGGCCGGCAGCCGGCGGCGGCCCGGCGGGTCTCCGGGTCGGCGGCGGCGCGGCGGGTCGCGCGGTAAGCCAGAGTTCGCGGCCGAGGAGCGAGGCCGGGATGGCCGTTCCCAGCGCACGGTGGCGCAGGCCGTCCTCGGTGATCAGCTCGACCCGTCCCTCGTCGTCGCGCACCGCGACCGCGCGCATTGGAGAGCCTTCCGCTGCCGCTGCAAATCCGAACCCGAGCGCCAGCCCCGCCCCCCAGAGAACCCGCCGGCCTATCCACCGAATTTCCGTACGCATTGTCGCCCCCTCCCCCTGTGTACTCGCCTTCTACCACAACCGAGAGCGGCCGTCGACCCCGTGACCGCAGCCGCAGACGCGCGGAGCGAAAGGCCGCTGGGGAGCGGGCGGGGGGCGGCTGGGGCTTGCGCGGGGCGTGAGGACGAGAGGGGAGGTGTTCACCGGGGGGGGTGAGTGAAGGTCGCGGCGGAGTGCAGACGGAGGGGACACCCGTACAGCGACAGGGTGTTCACGAGGTGTTGTCGAAGCGGATTTGGATGGCGGTCAGGCGCACGGGGTCAACCGCCTCGGCCGGGATGCGATCATGAAGGAAGCTGTCCGCGAGGCAACGGAACAAGTTGCGGACGCTGACGATCACACGACGGAAGACGCCGGCCAGCCGTCCCCGCGCGAGCAGTTGCACGAAGGCGTGCGCGATCTGGATAAGGAAGTAGTAGTTCTTTAACGCCGTTGGGTTGTCGCTGTACGGGTGGGTCAGACGGTACTCCTGATGTTTCTGATTGCGGAAGCCCTGGTTCTCAATCGTCCATCGTTTGCGTCCTCCGTGGTTGGCCAGGGCCACGACGGTATCGCGGCGCACCGGCAGGTTGGTGATCCAGGCGAAATAGACGACCTCCCCGTCGTCGTTGTAGGTCAAGCAGTCCAAGGCGGCGAAGCGGAACTCCTCGTGTTCCAGGTCGTGGATCCAACTGAGCCGTTGATAGCGACCGCCCACGCGGGTTTCCAGCACCTGATCCGGGGTCAGCGTCTTAAGGGTCTGGAACTCTCGGAAGGCGGTGGGCAAGGAGCCTGACTTGAAGCTGATGATCCAGGCCCAGTTGTTGCGACGGCAGGCGCGCAGAACGGTCTGGGTCGCATAGGCGGCATCGAAGAGCAGGCAGATGGGCAGGCGGGGGAACGACACCTTGAGCTTGGGGAGCAAGCGGGTAATGGCCGCGCGTTCGCAGTCCTGTTTCGTGGCTTGGGGATCGACGTTCTCGATGAACTCAGTGCCGACGGACAGGGCCAAGCCCTCGGGGGTAATGAGCTTGGCTTCCAGCGTGAGGTGGTAATAGGTGGTCACGCCGTTTTGGGTCTGATGCAGGCAGGTGTCGCAGTGGCGCTGTTTCCAGGACCATAGCCCCGTGGCATCGATGGCGATCAGGTAACGACCTTGTAATCGGGCATGCTCCAACGCGCGCATCCGTTCCAGACGCCGGACCATGCGCGGGGGCACCGACGCCAGGTGCTTCGGTTCGAGCTGGGCGAGATAGTCATTGAGCGTGTCGCCATGCATCAGGTCCGAGGCGTCGGTTCCGGCCAGAAGATTGAGGTTTTGAAGCAGTCGTTGCTCGGCGCTGGCGGCATCCCGCCGACTCTCGGCATCGAACTGCCGCCTGGATCCCAAGCCGCGGACTAATAGACTCAGAGCCGACCACAGGCACAGGGGGGCCGGATAGACAACTTTCCCGGCGCATCGCGGGTCCGGAAAGGCCGCCAGCCAATGGCCGAAGCCGGGGAAGAAGTGGCCGACGGTCTCGGCCAAAACTTCCACGATCGGCGGCAACGGTTCTACGACAACGCGCTTGCGCGCTCGGCGGCGCGCCGCGCCGCGACATGGCGGCGGATGATCTGAAGCGAATTCTCGCTGATCTGCGCCAGCAGCTGTTTGCTCCTGCGGTGTTCCTTCACCCATTGGCGGACCTCCTCGACCATATCCCGTGGCACATGCACGGTCCGGGTCTTGCCCTGGCGCTTGAAGGTCAGGCACCAGGAGGTGTGTTTCGCTCCGCTGGCGCACCGACAATGGGGGTTCCCACAGCGCACGTCGCGGCGGCACAGGCTGGCGGCCACCAGGGGGCCTACCTGCCGTAGTTGCTTGAGCTTGGCCTCTCGCAAGGTCTCGAATCGGGACATGGCAAGCTCCTTTCGTCTTCTCAGTATATATACACTGAATAATGAGGCAACAAAAAAAGCATCGCGAAGAAAAGATTTCTGCGACGCCTTCCCCAACGGAGCCCAGCCCGGACGCCCCGTTACCTTTCCGGCTCAGCCGCCCCCAAACACCCCGGCGTTGCGGGGCGCCTGCCACCCTCTCCGTCTCACGGCATATCCGACCGGTCATCCGCTGCCCGGCCGCTCCCCAGCGCGAAGAATTTTCGCTCCGCGGCCCTGGAGCGGCGTGAGGAGCAGGACCAGGGTCAGCGGCAGGGCGGAAGCGAGCGTACTGAGCACCAGCGCGCCGCCGGTCAACCGCTCGTCGGCGCCGAGTTGCGCGGCCATGACGTACGTGGCGACCGCCGTCGGGCAGGCCAGGAAGACCAGCGCGATCAGGCGCTCCTCGGGGCCGAGGCCGAGGGCCGACGCCAACGCGAACCCGAGCAGCGGACCGAGCAGCGTCTTGATCGCGGCCGACCAGACGGCGGCGCCGAGCATGTGGCGGATGCGCCGGGGCTCGATGGCGGCGCCAAGGGCGAGCAGCGCCAGCGGCAGGGCCATGTCGGCCGGGATCTGCAGTGTGCGGTCGAGCACGCCCGGTAGCGGCCGGCCGACCGCGGCCACGAGCAGGCCCG
>REEP01000084.1 GCA_007695045.1 Rhodospirillales bacterium
AAAACATCAAGGCCGGCTTCATCAAGGAGCGCGATCTCTTTGCCGAGGCCGGTGTCCGATACGTCTCTCCCCTGGTGTCGCTCGGCGACCCCCGCCTCGTTCCGAAACAGATGCACGCCGCGTTCAAGGATGTGTTCCAGGGTCTGACCTGGGCCGAGACCAGGGAGGCGGTCGAGGCGGGCTATCGCACCCTCGCTGTTTTCGATGACGCCATGCGAGCCAGGAGCCGGCAGGTGCTCGAGTGGTGCGCCCGCCATGATCGCACGTGCATTCTGGTCCTGGCGCGGCCGTACCACATGGACCCCGGCATCGGTCATGAGATCGAGGCCGACTTGCAGGTGTTCGGCTATCCGATCCTCTGGGGTCAGTATCTTCCGCTCGACGACGGCCTGCTCGACGCGATCTTCGGCGAGGACGTTCGGGAAGGGGTCATTCGCTCGGCATTCGATATAAGCGATGTCTGGCCGTCCTCGTTCAGCGCCAATACGAACGAAGTGATCTGGGCCGCCAAGGTCGCCGCGCGGGTGCCCTGGATCGGTTGCGTCATTCGACTGGTGAGCTACGAGTGTGGAATGGACCAGCCGACTTTGACGCCAGTCCAGGAGATTGTCGAGCGATCTGGGACTCTGTTTTTTTCTTTTCAGGAACTGGATTCGACCAAGCCGGAGGGGTCGGTGAAGATTCGCACGGAAACCATCGCCCATTACCTTGCGGAGACCGCCGAGCGCCTGCTTCGGAACAAGCTGGCCTGGGATGGGGCCGGGCTTCAGCTCGATCGGCTGACCCGGTCGGGTCCGTCGCCGTGACCACCGGCGCGGCACTGCATTGGCGTCCAATGGTGACGTGCGGTGCGGCAGGGCGGTGATCGCCAGCGACTTTGGGAGAGGTGGCCAGAAATTGATCAAACAGCCTCTACAAAAAGTGGTCCGTATTCTCAATGGCGATGCACCGCTGATCTTGAATCAAATCGCCGCAGCCTGTTCGAGGTTGCGCAGCAGTCTCGCGCTTGATCGTGGGAGTGGCGGGATCGGATGACGTTATTCCTCTTATCTCTACTCCCATTCCTTATCCTCTTTGTCATGCTGATACCGCTGCGGCGGCCGGCATATGAGGCAGCTCCGGTCTCCTACATCGTCACCTTGATATTGGCGCTGTTCGTCTGGCAGGTTTCTGGCGCAGCGGTTGCGGCCAGTCTGGTGAACGCACTGATCGTCTTTATCGAAGTTCTATTGATCATCTCGGTGGCATTGCTGCTCCTGAACGTCATGATCGAGACGGGCACACTGGACACGATCAAGACTGCCATGGCGAAACTCACCACCGACAACCGCGTCCTGGCGATGCTGCTGGCCTGGGGGCTGGTCGGGTTCATCGAAGGAATCGCCGGCTTTGGAACCCCGGCGGTCCTGGCGGCTCCTCTGCTGGTCTATTTCGGCCTCGCGCCACTCAAGGCCGTCGCCGTCGCGCTGATCGGCAACAGTACGGCCGTGCCGTTCGGAGCGGCCGGCACGCCTGTCATCATTGGGTTTGCCGGTCTGGGCTTCAGCGAAGACGTGGTGGCAAGTGCGGTTTTTCAGGCGGCCGCGATCCACGGCGCCATGTCGGTGTTCATCACCTGCTTCATCGCCTACGTGGTCACCCTCGGCGAAGACAGGGGGCGGTTCAGGACCTTCATGCCTTTTGCCATCTTTTCGGCCCTGGCTTTCAGCATTCCCTATGTGCTGATCGCTTTCTTTGTGGGGCCTGAACTGCCATCGATTCTGGGCGGCATGATCGCGCTCGCTGCCATCGCCTATGCGGCGCAAAGAGGCTTTCTCTTGCGCGCCGAGATGCGCACGTCCGAGGCAGGCACCGTTTCGCTGGCGGGGATGGTCAAGAGCGTGACCCCGTTTGTGGTTATGGCGCTGGCCTTGGTCATCTCCCGGACGATCCCCTCCGTGCGGGAGGCCCTGAGCGATCTGACAATATCCTTCGGCGAAGTCCTTGGCATCGCCCTCGATCAGGAACTCGCGCCACTCTACACGCCGTATTTTTACCTCGGCTTGGCGCTCATGACAGCAATCCTCTTGCAGAAAGTGTCCCGCACCGCGTTCGCCCAGGCAGCCGTTGCCACCTACCGGCGTGTCCGCACGGCCTCGATCATCCTGATCTTCATCATCGGGATCACGCAGCTGTTGCTGATCTCCGAGATCAACCACGCAGGCCTTCCATCGATGCCCCAGGTGCTGGGAGATGGGTTTGCCTCGGTCCTGGGCGGTGGTTTTGTCGTCTTTAGTCCGTTCTTGGGTGCTTTGGGAACGTTCATGACAGGCAGTGCGACCGTCTCTAACCTGCTGTTCGCCGGGGTGCAGTCGGATACCGCGGGTGCACTGGAAGTCGCGACCGCTTCGCTTATCGCCCTGCAACTCGTCGGTGCCGGGCTGGGCGCCATGATCTCGCTTCACAACATCGCCATGGCGGCGGCGGCGGCCGGGCTCGAAGCGCGGGAGGGGCAAGTGATCCGGCAGACTATTGTCCCGGTGCTGGTGGTCTGCTCGGCTGCGGGGATTGTGTTGCTGTTCTGGTAAGTTCCCACGCTTGCGCCGTGCGATTCACGGCGCCGTCCATGCGTCGGAGGGCGCTTCGCCTCGATCCGACCGGTGGCCTCCGCCGCGCATCCCTGTGCCGGCGACCTGACTCTCGCTGCGACGGCTGACTGTCAGGAATATGATCCTTGCGCTGGCGGTGCAGCTGTGGCATCATGCTGGGGCGCCTTGGCGCGTGTCCGAAACGATCCTGCTCCGAAAACATAGACCTCTGAGTTGAAACAGGAAAATCGCCAACATGCAGACTTTTGTACGCCAGCGTCCGATTGAAAAGCGAGCAATTCAGTTTGACTGATTATTTTAAATGTATCTTTTTTAAGATTTCTCGGCGTCAAAAACATGATTCAAAGCTCTTTCTTGCGACGGGGCTGAGCGACGGGACCTGGAGCAAAGTGACGAGCAAGGCGTGCCGATTGAGAGGCTTTTTCACGATCGCGGCCAGCACGTAGACTTCACGTCAATACACAGCTGGCTCTCCACGACGTCCTCCGAGGTGCCATAGCAGCGTTTGATACAGCAATGCGCGTCCCTAGCGCCAACATACACTGGCGCAGCCAGATGCGGCTGTTGTTGTTGGTATCAATAGCTTGGACAGAAAAGTGGCGTTTTGCGCCTCTCGATCGCACGTTTTCGCAACCAATCGACACCGATTGTGCACCGTGCTGCGGCCCGCGCCCGTCCCGGCGGCGGCGGTGCGTGCACGGCGCTGACAGGCGGTGCCGTCCATGGGCGGCGCCGGCCCCCGTGTCGAAATCCGCGACGCCTGCGCCGACTCGCCGCTTCCGTTGGCGTACGCCTTCGGCTTTTCCGCTCTGCCGCGCCGCCGCCTCACGGCGCCTCGGCCAGTTCCGCCGCCACCACGTCGGCGATGGCGAGGCAGGATGTGAGGCCGGGGGATTCGATGCCGAACAGGTTGACCAGGCCGGCGACGCCGTGGCTTCGCGGTCCCTGGATGACGAAGTCCGCCGGCGGCTCCCCCGGCGCCTGCACCTTGGGGCGCACCCCGGCATAGTCCGGATGCAGCCGGTCGGCCGGCAGGTCCGGCCAGTAGCGGCGGATGGCCCCGACGAATGCCGGGATCCGTCCAGGATCGACGGTGTAGTCGACGGCATCGCGCCATTCCACATCCGGGCCGAAGCGACCCTGCCCGCCGAGATCGCAGGTGTAGTGGATGCCGAGCCCGGCCCCACCCGGAACGGGATAGATGAGATGGCGGAACGGGGTCTTTCCGGACAGGGCGACGTAGCTGCCCTTGGCGTAGTGGATGGTCGGCACTAGGGCGGCCGGAAAGCCGAGAAGCGATCGGGCCACCCGGTCCGCCGCCAGCCCGGCGCTGTTGACCACCGCCCGGCAGCGAAGCGTCATGGGCTCGGCGCCACCCACATCGAGGACGATGCCATCGCTGTCGATCCGTCCGCCGGCCACCGGGCTGTTCAGCGCCAGCACCGCGCCCGCCGCCTCGGCATCGCCTTGCAGCTCCAGCATCAGGGCGTGGCTGTCCAGGATACCGGTGGATGGCGACAACAGGGCGGCGCGGCCCCGGACCGCCGGCTCCAGCGCCTTGACCGCCGCCGCGTCCAGGCGACGGAGGTCCTCAACGCCGTTGGCGTGGGCGCGGGCCGCGATTCCGGCCAGCGCCTCCTCCTCCGCCGCCGTGGTGGCGACGATCAGCTTGCCAAGCCGCCGGTGGGGGATGCCGTGGTCGGCCAAGTAGGCGTAGAGGCGGTCGCGCCCGGTGCGGCACAGGCGTGCCTTGAGGCTGCCGGGGGCGTAGTAGATGCCGGCATGGATCACCTCGGAGTTGCGCGAACTGGTGACGGTGCCGATGGCGTCCGCCGCCTCAAGCACCACCACCTCGCGCCCGGCCTGCGCGAGGGCACGGGCCGCGGCGAGGCCGATCACGCCGGCACCGATCACTGCACACTGGACGCTTTCGACCATGGTTATCCCGCCGCCCTGAACGGTCACGAGCCGCGCCGAACCGCGCGGGCCTTCCCGGTCACTTCCACCGCCGTCACCTTCACTCAAGTGTGATCGGGCGGGCGGTTGTGCGCAACCGGGCGCGTCCAAAGATCCCCGGCAGCATCCGGTCCCACCAGCCCTTGACCACCCATCCCTTGAGGAGTGCCAGCATGACCCATCCCCACCGGCTTGCGGCCGCGGCGCTCACCCTCGCCGCAGTCTTACTGACGACCGCCGTGGCGCAGGCTCAGCCCCAGGCCTGGCTGCGGGAATGGCCCGATACCGATTTCTCCAGGACCAGCGTCGAGTTTGCCGAGATCCTGTCGGGCGGTCCGCCCAAGGACGGCATTCCCTCCATCGACAACCCCAGGTTCCGCCCCGTGGCCGAGATCGAAGACCTGGACGCCCAGGAGCCGGTGATCGGCCTGATCATCGACGGCGACGCCCGGGCCTATCCGCTCCGCATTCTCACCTGGCACGAGATCGTCAACGACGTGGTCGGCGGCGTGCCGGTGGCGGTGACCTACTGCCCGCTGTGCAACGCCGCCATCGTGTTCGAACGGACGGTGGATGGCCGGGTGCTGGAGTTCGGGACCACCGGCAAGCTGCGCCATTCCGACCTGATCATGTACGACCGCGAGACCGAGAGCTGGTGGCAGCAGTTCACCGGGGAAGCCATCGTTGGCGACCTGACCGGGACGAGCCTCACCATGATGCCGGCGCGGCTGGAATCCTGGGAGCGGTTCAAGGCGCGGGCGCCGGAGGGCCAAGTGTTGGTACCGCGGATCGAACGCTTTCGCGATTACGGCGTGAATCCGTATGCGGGCTATGATACCGCCCGGGCCCCATTCCTCTATCGCGGGCCGATGCCGGAGGGGATCGAGCCGATGATCCGGGTGGTGGTGGTGGACGGCGAGGCCTGGAGCCTGCCGCTCCTGCGCGAGCAGGGGACGATCCGGCAGGGCGACCTCAGCCTCTCCTGGGCGGCGGGACAGCGGTCCGCGCTGGATACCCGGATGATCGCCGAAGGCCGGGACGTGGGCAATGTGGTTGTGCAGCGCGGCAACGGCGACGCGGCCGAGGACGTGGTGCACGATGTCACCTTCGCCTTCGTCTTCCACGCCTTCCACCCGGAGGGCACGATCCACACCCGGTAGAGAGGAGGGGTGTGCGGCTGGCGGCGCGGCCGCGCGCGTGCCCCTGCGGGCGCGCGGTGGACAGGGGCGCGATCCGTTCTATCTCAACAGGGTAGTAAGGGCATCACGACAACCTGAAGGACGGCGGACCGGGCAGCGGAGATGAGCAGCGACAACAGGCGCACGCCGTCGCGCCCGAGTGCCGGCACGGAGGTGGAGGCGTTTCTCAGCCGTCTCGCGGCCACGCCGAAGGCCGGGTCCGGCACCGGGGGTGGCCGGCTAATCTTCGCTTTGGACGCGACCGCGAGCCGCCAGCCCACGTGGGACCAAGCTGCCCAGATCCAGGGGGAGATGTTCGTCGAAACTGCCAAACTCGGTGGGCTTGCCATCCAGCCCTGCTTCTATCGCGGTTTCGGCGAATTCCGGGCCGGGCCGTGGCTGAGCGATGCAGCGGCGCTGTTGCGGTTGATGACCTCGGTCACGTGCGCCGCCGGTCAGACACAGATCCAGAAGGTCCTTCGCCACGCCGTGAACGAGACCCGCAAGCATCGGGTCAACGCGCTGGTGTTTGTCGGCGATTGTATGGAAGAGGATGTGGACCGGCTGGGCCGGCTGGCCGGGGAACTCGGAGTGCTGGGCCTGCCGGCATTTATGTTCCACGAGGGCCATGACCCCGTCGCCGAGTATGCTTTCAAACAGGTGGCGCAGCTCTCCGGCGGCGCCTGCTGCCGGTTCGACCAGGGCAGCGCCCGGACCTTGCGGGAACTGCTCAACGCCGTTGCCGTGTACGCTGCCGGTGGCCGCCCGGCCCTGGAGGATCTGGCGGCGCGACGGAAGGGCGCGGTGCTGAGGATCGCGCATCAGATGAAGAGGCGCTGAGGGCGTGATCGCGTACGCCCTGCTCGGCATCGCGCTGTTGGTGGGGATCGTGCTGATCCTGCGCTGGTTCGTCCAGGCCGATCCGAAGACTCTGATGCACGCTGGCAAATGGCTGCTGCTCGCGGGGGTTTCGGCAGCGGCACTGCTGCTGGCCGCGACCGGGCGCCTGCAGTGGATCTTGGGCACGGCGGCGGCACTGCTGCCCTGGCTGGTGCCGCTCCTGCGCAACCTGCGCACCGCCAAGACCTTCGGCCGCATGGCGGGGATGGGGGGCGGCGGTCAGACCTCCGACGTTGAGACCCGGTTTTTCCGCATGACCCTGGATCACGACAGCGGCCACCTCGACGGGGTGATCCGCGAAGGCCCCTACGCCGGAGCACGGCTCGGCGATCTGGACCTGGATGCCCTTCTGGAGGTGTTGGTCCAGTGCGGTCGCGCCGACCCGCAGTCGGTCCAGGTGTTGGAAGCCTATTTGGACCGGGTACACCCGGAATGGCGGCAGGGCGATCACGACGACGCCGCGGCTGGCGGGGACACGGGTGGCGGTGGCACCGCCGGCGGCGGACAGTCCGGGTCCGGCAGCGCAGGTGCGGGCCGCGACGGGGCGATGAGCCGGGACGAGGCGCTGGCCATTCTCGGCCTGGAGCCCGGGGCGGGCGAGGGCGAGATCAAGGCGGCCCACCACCGGCTGATGGCGGCCCTGCATCCGGACAAGGGCGGCTCCAACTACTTGGCGCAGCGCATCAACGAAGCCAGGCGCGTGCTTCTCGGCCGGTAACGGAGGCCGAGCGGGCCGTGGCGGGTGCCGTGGTCAACAATTCACACTGGCGCCGCGTCCCTCAGCATGGTAGATTATTGCAATGCGAAATGACCTGACAACGCGCTGGAACGATGATCGGACGGGCAAGATGATGGCACAATTCCACTGGACCGAAGCCATGAGCGTCGGGGTGGAAGCACTCGACGCGGACCATCGCTGCCTGATCCGGATCATTAATCTATTGTACAACGTGGAAGCGGCCGGGCGGGACGCCGAACACATCCAGTCCGTGCTGGAAACGCTGAAGCTTTACGGTCGGTTGCATTTCAAGCGGGAAGAACGGGTGATGCAGGCGGCGCGGTTTCCCGGGGCGTCAATCCACCGGGCCGAGCATCAGGGCTTCGCGCGGTATCTGGAGGCTTTGAGAAAGCGCTACGCCACTGGTGACGATCCGGAAGTGGCGCGGGAGCTTTACGATTACTTGACGGGGTGGCTTTGCCACCACGTGATGATCCAGGACTTCGCGTACAAGCCCTACGTCAATACGGTCGGCGATGCCAACGCAGTGGCCCGCAATGCAGCCCCGCCGCTGCCGAATATCGCCGGGCTGACCCTGGTCAGCGCCTGACCGCAGACGGCGCACCGGCGCGCGCAACGGGCACTCTCGGCCCGCTTTCCAGCATCAACTCGGGAACCGCGGCACCGGGACGCCCCGGGACCGCGGTGGTACCGGTGGCAGGTGTCAGAGTTGCGCCAGCATTGCCTCGGCGCTGGATTTCTCGTAGGCGCCGCCGGCATCCAAGTTCAGCTGCTTGACGACGCCGTCGTCCACCAACATCGAAAACCGCTGGCTGCGGACGCCCAGACCCTTGCCGGTGAGGTCCAGTTCCAGACCGAGCGCCTTGGTGAAAGCGCCGTCCCCGTCGGCCACCATGGTAATGGTATCGCCCACGTTCTGATCCTTGCCCCAAGCCCCCATCACGAACACGTCGTTCACCGCCATGCAGACGATGGCGTCCACGCCCTTGGCCTTCAGCTCATCGGCATGGCTCAGGAAGCTTGGCACATGCTTGGCTGAACAGGTCGGGGTGAAGGCACCCGGCACCGCGAACAGGGCCACGCGCTTGCCCGCAAAAAGCTCATCCGTCGTGACCGGCTCCGGGCCGCCGCTGCCCATGCGCAACAACTTAACCGACGGGATTTTGTCGCCTACTTGGATGGTCATCGCTGATCCCCTCCTCCGTGCATTTGCGGTTGGTGTGGCAATGTCGTGCACGATCCATGCGTGACGCCGATGCGCCGCCCCCCGGGGCGACAGGTCGGGACAGTGGCGGGCCGGGCACGCCGCCTTGGCGCCGCAGTCCGGTTGGGTGGGGAACGCTGACCCCGCCAAGCGAGCACCGCTCCGAGCGCGTATTCCCGTCCGCCGGCCGAACGGTCCTCACGTGACATAGACCACCCGACCGCAGAGGTCAAAGCCGTTCAACCCTTCCGCGGGTGCGATCAACCGGCCTGCGGTGCCGCGATCCTGCCGGTCAGCCGCCAAGCTCTTGACGCAGCGCACCACGTGGCCACGGGCCCAGCAGCGGGCGAATGATCGTCCGCTTGACCTCTTCCCGGCTCTGGCCCTCCGGATCGTCTCGGAACGCGGCGAGACCGCTCTTGCGGCGGGCGGCGGCGACTTCGATCACCGTGTCGATATCGACCCGGCGACGATCCTCGGCGTAGGCATAAACCAAGGCCAAGTCGCACAGGACATTGATCAGGCGGGGAATCCCCTCCGTGTAATAGTATAGCGCAGCACAGGCGTGATCGTCGAACAGATCGGGCGTGCCCCCGGCAACGGCGAGCCGGTGATGTATATACCTGGTGGCGTCTTTGAGATCCAGAGGCCCGAGGTGATAATCCACACCGATACGCTGAACGAATTGGCGCAGCTCCGGGCGTTTCAGGTTGTGGAGGAGCTCAGGCTGTCCCAGAAGGATTATTTGCAAAAGATAATCCTTGTCGGCGTTGATGTTGGATAACATCCGGAGTTCTTCCAAGGCCTCGAGACTAAGGTTCTGTCCCTCATCGATGATCAAAACGACGCGTCGCCCAGAGGCATACTGCTCGATCAGGAAATCGAGAAAGCGCTGGTATAAGCTGACTTTGTCGCTTCCCTTGTAGTCGAGATCAAACGCCAAGCCGATCCATTGCAGGAGCTCGCCGAAAGTAGGGTGGGTGTTGGTGATGAGCCCGACCACGACATCGTCGGAGACGCTGCGCAGAAGGTGCCGGATCAGGGTGGTCTTGCCCGAGCCCACCTCACCACTGATCACGACAAAGCCGGTCTGCTCGGCGACGCCGTATTCCAGCAGGCTCAGCGCGACCTTGTGGCCTTCGCTGAGGTACAGAAACTCCGGATCCGGGATCAGTGAAAACGGCTTCTCATGGAAGCCAAAGAGGGATTCATACATGACGGCGAGCCTCAGCCGCGATCGATTGGAAGCCGAACATCCCAGACCATCCTTTTCCGCAGGGTCAAGGCTCGTCCAATGCTTCGCCTAATAGTATGCCTGCTTTTTTTGCCTGCACTTGTTGAGCACGGAGCCGATAATGCGACAATCCTTAAGCAGCTCCAACGTACGTTGAATGTCGGCCTTCTCGGTGCTGTTGTCCTCGATCACCAGGAGGCACGATTCCACGTGTCGCAAGAACGCGAGGGCATCGTCCGACACGAGAACCGGGGGCAGATCATAGATGACGATGCGATCAGGGTATCGACTGCGCAATTCTTCGGCGAGACCGACCATCCTCGGGGAGCCCAGCAACTCGGAACTGCCCGGGAGCGGGGTGCGGACGGGCAGGATGACCAGCCGGTCGATCCCTGGATTGATCAGGCACGAGGACAACGGTGTGTCCCCGGAGAGGTACTCGACCAGGCCGTTGTCGGGCGCAAGCCCGAAGTAGCGATGGACACTGGGCCGGCGAAGATCGGTATCGACGAGCAGGACCGTGCGGTTCACATGCATGGCCAAGCTTACCGCGAGATTGACCGACGTGAGCGACTTCCCTTCCCCGCGGTTGGCGCTCGTGATGGCCAAGCTTGTGTGACCCGCTTCTTCCAGCTTCTTGATGACCTGGGCCCTCAGGACCCGGAAGGTGTCAGCCATATCGTGATGGCTGAGGCCCGCAATCACTCGTTGTTCACCCAGGTCACGCTCCGACGGCGTGACGACCTGGGTTTCGCGATAGGTGATAGCGGTCGGCGCTGCCACCCCAGCGGCCGCCGTACCGGCCGGCGCCTTGCCGTTCACCCGGCCACCGGGTGATCGCGGTGCCGTCGCCGGCTGCGTCGACGCAGCCCCGGCTGTTGTCGGCCCCGACGGCCTCGCCACCATCACCTCGCCCTCGGCGCGCTGCTGACGGGCCCGTTCCAACGCTTTCTGTATCTTTTCCACCGTCGTGTTCCTCAGGTTCTAACGCGTGTCCGCGGCGCCGACCGGTCCGACGATCGGCGCCACGCGAGCCTCCACCTGCCGTTCGAACCGTGCCCACAGCACGTCCCAAGGCATGACGTAGACGTGAACGGTTACGAGCAGTCCGGCCACGGCCCCCAGGGAGGCGACGGAAACGCCGATCCGTCGCTGCCACAGGCGCCGGATTTCGCGGCGGGTACGAATGTACGGAATGGTCACCAGAGGCGCAGCGCCGACCACGGCTGCCAATTGTCTCGGTCCGTGGACCGATCGGTCGCTGGCTTCCACCAGAATGGCAATGCCCAAGCCGACGCCGACGGACAAGATCAAACCCGCCGCCAGGATGAACAGGCGCTTTGGCTTGATCGGTTCGGTTGGCAAATTGGCCGGCTCGATCAATGAGAAACGTTCCGACTTGCGTTCGGTTTCCAAGGTCTCGCCCAGTTCGGCCATGATCTGACGCTGCCGTACTGACTGGAAATCCCGCGTCATATTGTCATGAGCCCGTTGCAGGCGCACCCATTCCCGCTCCACCACTGGTGTCTGAGCAATGCGCTGTTCGTATTCATCCATCTGCTGTTTCAAGTCGTCGCGTTGCAGCTGAATGGAGTTCAGTTCGGCTTCGAGGCCTTCGAGTTGCATCTGTAACTGAATGTAGGCCGGATTGTCTGCCGGCACGCCGTCTCGGGTCCGACCGGATTGCCGTTCGACGGCAGCCAGTCGGCTCAGTGTGCCTTCCAACTGATCCCGCAGAGCGATCACATCCGGATGCTGATCCGTCAAGCGCTGGCGGGCGACGTTCAGGTCGGATTGCAGCCGGTTCCGCTCCGTAAGCAGCGACGCCAGTTCCGATCCGCCACCCACCGCCTGCTCGAGGGCGGCGATCTCCTCCCGAAGCTGGATAAGCGTGGGATGTTCGGAACGATAGCGCGCCGACAGTGTGTGGAATTCCACCCGCAAGTCCTCCAGCCGCTGGGACAGGCTCATTCCGCCGTCCGCCTGCGAGAGGTAGGGATTGCTCATCGACGCCTGAACCTCGAGAAAGGCCTTGCTCTGCTTCAGCGAGTCCTCCCGTTGCTGCAAGGACCGCAACTCGGACTCGATCCGGCTCATGGCCTGCAGATTCCGGGCCAGCTGTTCCGGCAACGTTCCTGCGTGGCGCTCCTTGAACGCCACGATCTCATCGTCGAGGCGCTGAATCTCCCGCTCCAGCCGACTCGCTTCGGCGGTCAGGAACGCTGTTGCTTCGGCAGCCTGCTCGGTGCGCGCCCGTACATTCTCGCTCAGGTAAAACGACACCAGTTCATTAAGAACGTTTCGCGCCGTCACCGGATTGCCGTAGTCGAACGAAACCTCGAAGGCGATCGTTGCCACCTGCCCGCGTGGACCGTCGCCGCGGACATTGGCACGGATCAAATTCATGCGAATGTCCCTGCGCATGTCGGCAACGACATCCGTGAGGAGGACACGGCGCCGCTGGTCCGGATACAGATTGAAACGCTGGATGACGGAACGAAGGTTGTCGCCCGACGTCGCCCGCCGGTGAATGATCTGCAGGCGTTCGTCGACGTAGCTCGCAATGGTGGACGACACGAGGCTCGGTGGCACGTCCGGCTGTTCGATCAGAATGGTCGCAGAGGAGCGGTACACCGGCGGCAGCAGGAACGCCACCAAGGCCGTCGCAATCGCCAAAAGAGCCGAAGGTACAATAATGTACCACTTGCGCCGCTTCAGGACATCGATATAGTCTTGCGGCGTACTAAGCGTACTGTCCATGCTGCGCGCTTCCACACTCTTCACTTGATTGTGGCGGAAAAAATATTTCTTTACCCTTAACACTACCCAGGCAGTCCGGCTCTGCCCGTCGAACCGCCGCGGATCGGAACCTCGGAACGCCCACGCTTGGGCGAGCTATATGCGGCGACCCGGCCATGCGCCCTCATGAGCCCTACCCGATCGCGGCCATGGGCCAACATGAATCTCGTGACGGGCTCTCGTAGCCGGGGTTGCGTCGGAGCGCTGTGATGCCCATCACGCCGAGCCTCACCCCATGCACTCCGTCATGCCTGGCTGCAATTTTACCTGACGCTCTATAGCGTAAAACCGCAACCGAGTACAATCTATCCCGCCCTCGTTACGATAACATGACAGGACTGGCAACGCCGAAACTGCTTTCAAACCCTCAGGCCAAGCGAAAACGACCTCAAGCCCCAGGGCCCGTTGCAACCCTGTAAGCTTGACACTATCGTGAGGCAGCTTGATGGCATTCAACCGGCGTCCGGCATCAAGCGCGCATCTACCCTTTCCCCGTGATGGATCGGATTACGCATGACCGAAAGCGCCATCCACCTGGTTGCAGGCGCGCGCCCCAACTTCATGAAAATCGCGCCACTCTATCATGCCTTGAGCCGGGAGTCGTGGTGCCGCGTGGCCATCGTGCATACCGGACAACACTATGATGCGGACATGTCCGACAACTTTTTCCGCGACCTGCGACTGCCGCAACCCGATTTCCACCTGAACGTCGGCAGCGGCTCCCACGCCGAACAAACCGCGGGGGTGATGCTCGGCTATGGCCCGCTCTGTGAATCTCATCGCCCGACCTGGACCATCGTCGTCGGCGACGTCAATTCAACCATAGCATGCGCCCTGACGGCGGCCAAACTGGGCATCCCGGTGGCACATCTGGAGGCCGGCTTGCGCAGCCGGGACCGCACCATGCCGGAAGAAATCAACCGCGTCGCCACCGACGCGATCGCCGATCTGTTGTGGACGCCGTCCGCCGATGCGGATCAGAACCTTCTGGCGGAAGGCGTGCCGCCGGCACGCATCCATCGCGTCGGCAACATCATGATCGATGCCTATGAGATGCTGCGGGATCGGATCGAGAGCGAGGCCACGCGCGAACATTTCTCCTTGCCGCCACAAGGCTATGGCGTGGTGACGCTGCACCGGCCGAGCAACGTGGACGACAAGGCGACATTGTCGTCGCTGGTCGCGCAACTTGCTGCCGTGGCGCAGCGGGTGCCGCTCGTGTTTCCGCTGCATCCGCGCACCCGGCGACGGCTGGAAGAGTTCGATCTGATGGCGGCCCTGAGCGCGGCTCCCCAACTCCACCTGGTCGCGCCGATGAGCTATGTACCCTTCATGGGTCTGGTGCGTGAAGCACGCTTCGCCGTGACCGACTCCGGCGGCTTGCAGGAGGAGACCACCTACCTTGGAATCCCCTGCTTGACGCTGCGCCAAAACACGGAGCGTCCGATCACTGTGCTCTCAGGCACCAACCGGCTGATTCCGCCGGCTCAACTGAGAGAAGCAGTCGAGACCGTGCTCAGCGGCGCTTGGCCCGAGGGGCACGGCCCGGACCTCTGGGATGGTCACACCGCCGGGCGCGTGGTCGAAAGCCTGCGCTCCCAGATTGAGCGACATCGCGCCGAAACGCTGGCCGGCAACGCACCAACGCGGAGGTGAGCCCGGCAAAGCGATCGAGAGGCCTACATCCCCCCTAGCCCCCGCCCAGTCCAACGGGCGCGCGCCGAACCATTCAGCCGTCCCCGCCGGGCTCAGCTGCGGTCGGGGTGATGGTTTCGCCGACCTCGGCCAAGGCTGCCCTCGCATCTTCGACCCCCGGATAGCGTGCCCCCTCCGGCACGGCACGTGACAGCGCTTCGTGCGCTCCCGGTGTGTCACCCAGGGCCGCCAACACCATGCCGAGGTGATACTGCAACTGCGGATGATCCGGCATCAGCGCCACGGCCCGGCGCAGGTTGATCCGTGCCTGGCGCAAGTCGCCTGAGCGGTACTGCAACCAGCCAAGGGTATCCAGGAAGTAAGGATTATTGGACGTCTCGAAGCGTTGCGCCTGTCGCAACGCACGCTCCAGCCGGGCGGGATCGTCATAATGATAATCTGCGATGAGTGCCGCCAGATTGTTGATGGCAACGTCGTTATCCGGCTGACGGGCAATCACCCGCTCATAGGCGTCGACTGCGCCCGTCACGTCGCCGGTCCGCTCGCGGACCTCGGCAACGGCCATGAGCATTTCTGCGCTGTCGGGCTGAGCCTCCAAACCCTCCTGAAACACAGCGAGTGCACCGCCCTCATCGCCCTGTGACAGCAAAATCCGACCGAGGTTCAGACGCGGTGTCGGCCAGTCCTCACGGAGAGCGATCGCCTGTCGAAACGCTTCCCGGGCCTCCGGCCACTGCCGTTGCCGCACGTGAACCTCGCCCAGCAGATTGTGCGCAACCGCGCTGAGCGGGTTCTGCTCGATCACTGCGGAGAGATACGCCACCGCCGCCTCGGGGGTGTCCTTGGCCAGCGCGGCCATGGTGAGCCCGGTCAACGGCTCGACCGCACCCGGAGCCAAATCCAGGGCGCGTTCATAGGCGGCGACCGCCTCGTCGTGCCGGCCCTGCGCCATCATCAAGGCTCCGGACAGCGTGTGGCCAAGCGCTTGGCGCCCAGGCAGGGCTAGAATTTCGGCTATCGCCGCTTCCGCTTCCGCCCAACGCTGCCGCGTGATCTGCAGCGATGCCTTCAGGTGCAGCGCCTGCACGAACGTCGGATCCAGAGCCAGGATCTGGTCAAGTTGGCTCACCGCGGCATCCACATTGCCGCCCTGCGCCAGCGCTGATGCCAGCCGCTGCCGGGTCGGGACATCCCTGGGGTCGGCCACAACCGCCTGTTGCAAGGATTCCCGGGCCAGATCGGTTTCGCCGCGCGTTATCTGGGCCTGGGCCAGAAGCCGCAAAGCCGGTGCGGAATCGGGGCGATCACGCAACACGCTTCGAGCATCGACGATGGCACTGTCGATATCGCCGGCCTGCAGTGCCAATGCCGAACGCAGAATGAGTGCATCCAGGTAGGCCGGATCCACTGCCAGTGCCGCCTCGACCAGACGTTCGGCGGTTTCGGTGTCGTCCTCTTCGATCGCCAGGCGTGCCAGCGAGACCCGGGCGGCCAGTTGATCCGATTGCTGCTCCGCCCGATCGACGATGGCGCGCAGCGTCTGCTTCGCACCATCCCGCTGCCCCGCTTGGTTCTGCATCGAAGCCAGCTTGAACTGGAACACGGCGTTGCTTGGTTCGGCCTGCGCAAACTCCTCGAGCACAGCCATCGCTGCAGCTGCGTCATCCGTCAAACCGGCGAGGTCGATCAGGGCGAGCTTCGGTTGATCACCCCCCACGCCATCCCGCACGGCCTGACGCATGACCTCAGCCGCATCGTCGGAGCGATTCCGTTGCAGGTATATCTGGGCAAGATTGGCGCGAAATGCGTAGTTATCCGGCTGGACGGCGAAAAGAGCCTCATAGACTTCGTGGACGCGATCGAGTTCGTCGGCCTCCAGGAACATGCTGATCTTAAGAAGTCGCAGCGGCACGCTTTCGGGGATTCCCTCCAAGGCCTGATCGATGACGGCAAACGCGGCGCCCGGCTGCTCCAGCCGCCGCAGGGTCTGGGCCAACAAAAGCGCTGCACTCTCATTGGCGGAGTCCAACGCCAGGGCCGCCTCTGCCAACTGCCGGGACTCGTCGAAACGTTCACGCCCGAAGGCGATGGTCGAGCGGAGGACAAAAACGTCCGCGTGGTCCGGATCGATCTCGCTCGCTAAGTCGGCTTGCGTTTCCGCCTCGTCCAACTCTCCGCCAAGCGCATACAACTGGCCCAGTCTGGTATGGGTCGGGAAATGTCCCGGTTGATCTTCGGCGAGCGCCCGGTAGGCCCGGAACGCCCGACGGACGTCCCCTTCCTCCTCGGCCATGCGTGCCATATAAAAGCGTGCATCAAGGCTGCGCGGATTGATCTGCAGCGCGTTGCGGAACTCCAGTTCCGCCTTGACAAGATCGCCCTCCTCGAAGAAGCCGACGCCGCGATCCACGTAGCGCGCTTCCCGTTCCTCAGCGCCGCCGCAGCCCGCGGCCATTGTCAACGCCAGCATGGACGCCAGCAGCATCGCAGTGCCCCGGCAGGCTCGCCGGCGATGCGGGTTGTCCCCGCGTCGCGCGCACGCGCCAGTCTTGATATCATCGGCAAGCATGGCCAATCGTGATCCTTCCGACGTTTCAGGTGCGTGTAGCACAGCTCAAGGTGGTTGGCGCGGATACTTTTTTGGTGGCTCACCGCGATCCGCGGTTCACCACATCAAACTGTAACCTCTAGATATGACTTCCATGAAAAGACAAAGCAGAAGCGTCAAAGGCTGCGCCCGGCACCCGTTCCGTAGCACGCCTCACGCCGTTTCAGCACGCGAGCACCGCATTGCGTGTTGAGCCGACCACTTACCCTCCGCATCCGGTTCCCGGGCGCACCGAACGAGCCCCGCCGACACCGCCGACTATATGGCACCGCAGCGCCATCGGGCAACCGGCCGGTTGGCACCCGGTCGAAGACCAAACAACTGCCATTCACCCGTGAAGCCAAAATTCGGCACGCGCCCTCGTTTAAGCCGGACAGGCCGCACACCCGGCCTTGGGGTTGCCGCGCCGGATCTTGCGCCGGCGCGTCAATTTCGGTTTTTTCTTGACTCCCCGGCCACCAGGAACGAAACCATCGCGTTGCCGTGATGCTTCGGTGACGGGCCCAACCATAACAAACGGCTAAGGCTCGGGGTCGCCTGCACACGAACCGACGGCAGCACTGGGGGGCGAAGGCACCTGTGGCCGGTTATGCACGGTCAGGCGTTGGCGATGTTCGTCTGCTTGGCGCGTGCAATCGAGGCACCGGAACGCGCCTTCGTCCGAGGCGTGGGCGCGGCGGCGGATACGACGGCCGCGCTCGGAAACCGAGCGACAGGCGGGCCGGCGGTCGATGGATTATTTCCTGCAGCAGCTCATCAATGGGCTCACCCTTGGTGCGATCTATGGCCTGATCGCCATCGGCTACACGATGGTGTACGGCATCATCGGCATGATCAACTTCGCGCATGGCGAGATCTATATGATCGGCGCCTTCATCTCATTGATCGCGTTTCTCGTATTGGGAATTCTTGGCATTACCTGGTTGCCGCTGGCGCTGCTGATCGTGCTGCTCGCGGCCATGGTCTTCACCGCCTTCTACGGCTGGACCCTGGAACGACTTGCCTATCGGCCGTTGCGGGGATCGCCCCGATTGGCTGCGCTGATCTCGGCCATCGGCATGTCGATCTTCTTGCAGAACTATGTGCAGTTGCTTCAGGGAGCGCGGGTCAAGCCGCTGCAGCCCGTGATCCCGGGCGGGATCGTCCTGATGGAAGGGACGATCTCCGTCCGGTTCAATTACATCCAGATGATGATCATCGCCGCTACCATCGTCCTGATGGCCATTTTTTCCCTGATCATCGCCAAGACGGCGATGGGCCGGGCGCAGCGGGCCTGTCAGCAGGACCAGACGATGTCGGCGCTGGTGGGGATCAATGTGGACCGCACCATCTCAATGACCTTTGTCATGGGTGCAGCCCTGGCGGCCGTGGCCGGCATGATGGTCACGCTCTATTACGGGGTGATCGATTTCTTCATCGGTTTTCTGGCCGGCATCAAGGCGTTCACCGCCGCGGTCGTGGGCGGTATCGGTTCGCTGCCGGGGGCGATGCTGGGCGGCTTGCTGATCGGCCTGATCGAGGTGTTCTGGTCAGCTTACTTCACGATTGAGTACAAGGACGTCGCGGCCTTCTCAATTCTCATTCTGGTCCTGGTGTTCCGGCCAACCGGCCTGATGGGCAAGCCCGAGATCGAGAAGGTCTGAGGATGGCCGCGGCCGCTGAGCATCGGCTCGATCCCGTCGCCGCACTCAAGGAGGCGGGGCTCGCCGGTTTCGTCGCGTTGATGCTGGCCGTACCGCTGGCCGGACTGGAGACGGTATCCGCTCCGGGCGGGCTCACCATCAACACCCGCTGGGACTGGGTCGCGATCGCCGTCGGCAGCGTGTTCATCGGCCGGCTGCTGCTGATTCTTTGGCGGGAGCGCGGGCGCCGGCGCGGCGGACCCACCATGGATCTCGGCATCGCCGAGACCCTGCGGACGGCGATGCCGATACTGGCCGCGGCCGGCATCGCCTTCGCCGTACTGCTTCCGTTTCTGCCTTTCGCCGATCGCCGGGTGCTGGACATCGGCATCCTGGTCATGACCTACATCATGCTGGGCTGGGGCCTCAACATCGTGGTCGGGCTGGCCGGCCTGCTGGACTTGGGCTACGTCGCCTTCTATGCGGTGGGTGCCTACAGCTATGCGCTGCTGGCGATCCATTTCGACCTGAGCTTCTGGCTGTGCCTGCCGCTGGCCGGGGCGCTGGCCGCCTTTTTCGGCTATCTGCTAGGCTTTCCGGTCCTGCGGCTGCGCGGCGACTACCTTGCCATCGTCACGCTGGGCTTCGGCGAAATCATTCGGATCATTCTGATCAACTGGTACGATCTGACGCGCGGTCCCGACGGTATTTCCGGGATCCCGCGGCCGAGTTTCTTTGGACTGGACTTCGCGCGCTCGCCACCGCCCGACGGACACACGTTCCATACCTTTTTTGGTCTCGATTTTTCGCCGCTGCACCGGATCATCTTTTTATACTACCTGATTCTGGTGCTTGCCCTGGTCACCAACGCGTTCACCCTGCGGATCCGCCGCCTGCCGGTGGGACGCGCCTGGGAAGCGTTGCGCGAGGACGAGATTGCCTGCCGTTCCCTCGGCATCAATCCGCGCAACACCAAGCTCACCGCCTTCACCCTCGGGGCCATGTTCGCCGGTTTCGCGGGCTCGTTCTTCGCCACCCGCCAGGGATTCATCAGCCCGGAAAGCTTCACCTTCATCGAATCCGCCATCATCGTCGCCATCGTCGTGCTGGGCGGCATGGGCAGCCAGATCGGGGTTGTGGTGGCGACCTTGGTGCTGATTGCGGGTCCCGAACTGATCCGCGAGTTGCAGGAATTCCGCATGCTGGCGTTCGGCGGCCTGATGGTGATGATCATGGTCTGGCGGCCCCGCGGCCTGCTCGCTTTTCGCGATCCCACGGTGCGCCTGCACCCGCCTCCGCGACGGCGTTTCGGCCTCGGACGGGGCAAGGCGGCGGAGACCGGGGCCAAATGAACCCGCGGTCCGAGCCCCTCGGCGGCGCACCCCTTCTGCAGGTGGAGCACCTGACCATGCGTTTTGGTGGCCTGGTCGCCATCGGCGATGTCTCGTTCGAGGCTACAGACCGCAAGATCACGGCCATCATCGGCCCAAACGGGGCCGGCAAGACCACCGTGTTCAACTGCCTCACCGGTTTCTACAAACCGACGGAAGGCCGGCTCACGCTCAATCATCCCCACAAAGGGCCATTCCTGTTGGAACGTATGGAAGGGTTCACCATCCCGCAGAAGGCCGATGTTGCCCGCACCTTCCAGAACGTCCGGCTGTTCCCGGCGATGTCGGTGCTGGAGAACCTGATCATCGCCCAGCACAATGTCCTGATGCGCGCCTCCGGCTATACTTTGTGGGGTCTTCTGGGACTGAAGCGCTTCAGGCAGGCCGAAGCCGGTTCGGTGGACCTGTGCCGCTACTGGCTCGATCGGGTCGGCCTGCTGGACCGGGCCGACGACGATGCCGGCAACCTCGCCTACGGCGACCAGCGTCGCCTGGAGATTGCCCGCGCCATGTGCATCCGCCCAGTACTGCTGTGCCTGGACGAACCGGCGGCCGGCCTCAACCCGCGGGAATCCGCCGAACTGAACCAATTGCTGCTGGCCATCCGGGACGAGCACAAGATCGGCATCCTGCTCATCGAACACGACATGAGCGTGGTCATGGGCATTTCCGACTACATCGTGGTTCTGGACTACGGCCGGAAAATCGCCGAGGGCGTGCCGGAAGCGATCCGCAACGATCCGACGGTCATCAAAGCGTATCTTGGTGAAGCCGAGGAGGATGAACTGCCGCCGGAGGTCGCGGCCGATCTGGCCCGTGAGCGGGCGTCCCAGGCCGAGGGCTGAGCCGGGTCATGCTGAGCATTTCCGGCGTGCACACCTTCTACGGCAGCATCGAGGCCCTGCGCGGTGTCGACCTGGAGATCAAGGCCGGCGACATCGTGAGCCTGATCGGTGCCAACGGCGCCGGCAAATCGACCCTGCTGATGACGGTGTGCGGCAAGCCCCGGGCCGCCCGCGGGCGCATCGTGTTCGACGGCGAGGATATCACCATTAAGCCGACCCACGAGATCATCGCGTCCGGTATCGCACAGTCGCCCGAGGGCCGACGCATCTTCCCCCGGATGAGCGTCCTGGAAAATCTGCAGATCGGAGCCACCACCGCCGACCCCGCACACTACGACCGGGACCTCGAGCGGGTTTACGACCTGTTCCCGATCCTGAAGGAGCGCAGCAACCAGCGCGGCGGCACCCTTTCCGGCGGCGAACAGCAGATGCTGGCAATCGGCCGGGCGTTGATGAGCCGGCCGAGGCTCCTGCTGCTGGACGAGCCGTCGTTGGGGCTGGCGCCCAAGGTGGTGCAGCAGATCTTCCGCACCATCAAGGAAATCAACGAGGAACAGGGGGTGACCGTGTTCCTGGTGGAACAGAATGCCTATCACGCCTTGAAGCTGGCCCATCGGGCTTACGTCATGGTCACCGGGCGTATCAGCCTGAGCGGCAGCGGCGCGGATCTTCTCGCCAATCCCGAAGTTCGGGCCGCCTACCTTGAGGGCGGACACTAGATGAGGACCGAAGGCTGAGCGATGGAAGACGTGCTGGGGACGTCCCTACCGGTGTTCATCGGCATTACCGTCGTGATCATCGGCTTCGCCGCGTTCATGACCGGCCAAGCCGTGGCCAACACGTGGCGCCCGGCTTGGCAGATGGTGTTTTACTCGGTGCTCTTGGGGTTCGCCGCCCGCTTCATGATCTTTGCGCTCTATGAAGGGGAGTTGTTTTCCTTGACCGGCTACCTGATCGATACGGTCACCTTGTTGCTGATCGGCCTGTTCGCGTACCGACTGACCCGGGCTCGAAAGATGGTGCAACAATACCCGTGGCTTTACGAGCGTCACGGCCTGTTCGGTTGGCGGCCGCGGGGAGAAGGACGGTAGCCCGATCGCGTTCCGAACCAGAACCGGCCCGGCTGCGGCAGAGCGCAGAGGAGAAGACACAGATATGCAGCCCGTGGCGCAATCGAGAAAGATTGTGTCGTGACTGGAACTGGATATTGTGGTGGCGTGATTGCCACGGATGGCAGCGTGCGCGGAGGCGGCGCTCAGGATGAGGGAGGGTTATCAGCTCATGACGGTTTCAAGGTTCGCTATGTCCACCATTGCGGCGGCAGCGGCCGTCGTTATCGCCGGTGCCGTACCGGCGCAGGCCGAGATTACGATCGCGACCGCCGGGCCGATGACCGGGCAGTATGCCGTGTTCGGGCAGCAGATGAAGGCGGGCGCCGAACAGGCGGTGAAGGATATCAACGCCGCCGGCGGTGTGCTCGGCCAGCAGCTCGTGCTGGAGATCGGGGACGATGTCTGTGACCCCAAGCAGGCGGTGGCCGTTGCCAACCAGTTCGCCGGGCGCGGCGTGGTGATGGTTGCCGGTCATTTCTGCTCCGGTTCGTCGATCCCTGCCTCCGACGTCTATTACGAGGAGGGGATCCTTCAGATCTCGCCAGCCTCCACCAACCCGCAACTCACCGAAGCCGGCAAGTGGAACGTGTTCCGAACCTGCGGGCGCGACGACCAGCAGGGAGAGGTCGCGGGCAACTTCATGGCCGATAACTTCGCTGACAAGCGGATCGCCATCGTCCATGACAAGCAGGCCTATTCCAAGGGCTTGGCCGACGAGACCAAGAAGCAGCTCAACGCCCGCGGCATCCAGGAAGTGCTGTACGACACCATCACCCCGGGCGAACGGGACTATTCCGCTCTGGTCAGCAAGCTTAACGCCGAGGGTGTGGACATTCTGTATTACGGTGGCTACCACACCGAGGCAGGGCTGATCGTGCGGCAGATGCGTGATCAGGGCATGGATACGCGGTTGATTTCCGGTGATGCCCTGGTTACGGACGAGTACTGGAGCATTACGGGTGACCTCGGCGCCGGCACGATGATGACCTTCAGCCCCGATCCACGCAAAAACCCGATCGCCGCCCCGATCGTGGAGGAGTTCCGGGCCCAGGGTATCGAGCCCGAGGGTTACACTCTCTACACTTACGGCACCATCCAGGCCTGGGCGCAGGCGGTTGAGCAGGCCGGGACGACCGATCCCGAAGCGGTGGCCGAAGTGCTCAAGTCGGGGAACTTCGAAACGGTGTTGGGCCCGATCGGCTTTGACGAGAAGGGCGATGTTACTGCGCCAGGCTACGTGTTCTACGTCTGGCAGGACGGTAGTTACGAATACGTCCAGAACTGAGCAGCGCCAACTGATACGACTTAGGGCCCGGGGCAGGATCGACCCGGGCCCGCTTCGTCTATGCCCTACTGCGGCTGGAGCGCTCCTGCCGACGGTCCGTTGACGACCCGGGGCTTGCGCCATCCGTTCCCCGTTTTTCCTTAACCCCATTTTTGCTTAACATGGCGCGATCGCCCACACACATAGGGGTCAACGACTTCGGACGACCCTGGAAATTGCGTGGGTTCCGGGTATACTCCCGGGCCAACGCCAGGGAGGAATGGGAGCAATCAATGGATACCGTCACCACCGATATCGCCGTTGTCGGCGCGGGGGGCGCTGGTCTGCGCGCTGCCATCGCCGCAGCTGAGGCGGACCCTGCGGTCAGCGTTCTGCTCGTTTCCAAAGTGTACCCCATGCGCAGCCATACGTGTGCCGCGGAGGGCGGGGCTGCCGCTGTCGCCAAATCCGACGACAGCCTCGAATATCACTTCAACGACACCGTCACCGGTGCGGACTGGCTCGCCGACCAGGATGCCGTGGAGCTGTTCGTCAACGAGATTCCTCGAGAATTGACATTGCTCGAGCACTGGGGTTGCCCCTGGAGCCGGGAGGATGCCGGGGAGGTGGCGGTGCGGCCATTCGGCGGCATGAAGATCAAGCGCACGTGGTACGCCGCCGACAAAACCGGTTTCCACATGCTACACACCCTGTTTCAGACGTCGCTCAAGTATCCGTCCATCAAGCGTCTGGACGAGCATTTCTGTGTCGACCTTCTGGTGGATGATGGCCGGTGCCATGGCCTTACTGCGATGGAAGTGCGCACCGGCCGGATGAAGATGATCAAGGCCAAGGCGGTGATCATTGCTTCCGGCGGCGCCGGGCGGATTTTCGCGTTCACCACCAATGGCGCGATCAAGACCGGCGACGGCATGGCCATGGCCTACCGTGCCGGCGTCCCGCTGAAGGACATGGAGTTTGTCCAGTACCATCCGACCGGGCTGCCGGGCAGCGGCATCCTGCTGACGGAAGGCTGCCGCGGCGAAGGCGGCTACCTGCTGAACAAGGACAACTACCGGTACCTTCAGGACTACAATCTGGGTCCTGCAGAAGACAAGCCTCGCCTCAAGGCGATGGAACTTGGCCCGCGCGACCGCCTGAGCCAAGCCTTCTACCACGAGTCCCAAAAGGGGCGGACAGTCGAGACCAAGTGGGGCGACGTCGTCTACCTGGACATGCGTCACCTCGGTGAGAAGCTGATCGACGAACGGCTCCCCCTCGTGCGCGATCTGGCGCGCAGTTACGTGAATGCCGATCCCGTCACCGACCTCGTGCCGGTCCGCCCGGTGGTTCATTACATGATGGGCGGGATCCACACCGACATCAACGCGGCCACGACCATCGACGGCCTGTATGCCGCCGGCGAGTGTGCCTGTGTCACGATTAACGGCGCCAACCGCCTGGGCTCCAACTCCCTTGGCGAGCTTCTCGTGTTCGGCGCCCGGGCCGGGCGGTTCGCGGTCGAACATGTGAAGTCGGTCAAGGCTCCCGGGGACATCATCGAAAAGCAGGCGGCCGACTCGGAAGGCCGCGTCAAGGCACTGTTCCGACGCCCCAAGAGCGGAGAACGGGTGGCAGCAATGCGCAACGCATTGACCCTCAGCATGGAAGACGGCTGCGGCATCTACCGCACTGAGGAGACCATCAGGTCCACCTGCAATACCATTACCGACCTGCGCGCCCGCTTTCAGGACCTGGCCCTGGAGGACCACAGCAACGTCTTCAACACGGACCTGTATCAGGCGCTGGAGCTGGGCTGCATGATCGAGGTTGCACACACCGTGGCCCAATCGGCACTGGAGCGGAAAGAGTCGCGAGGTGCGCATCAGCGACTTGATTACGAGGCCCGGGATGACGCGACCTACCTCAAGCATTCCATGGCCTACTACAACCCGAACGGCGATCCGCGGATCGACTATGCCGACGTAGTGATCACCAAGTCACAGCCCGCAGCCCGGGTTTACGGAGGAAGCGCAGCATGACTGAGCGCAAGATCGAACTGGAAGTGCTCCGCTACCGCCCGGAGCAGGATGCCGAGCCCTGGTTCCAGACCTACACCGTCCCGTGTCCGGAGGAATGGGTGGTGCTGGATGCGCTCAACTACGTCAAGGACGAGATCGACCGCACCCTCAGTTACCGCTGGTCGTGCCACATGTTCGTGTGCGGCAGTTGCGGCATGGTGATCGACGGCGAACCCAAACTCGCCTGCAAAGCCTTCCTTCGAGACTATGGCGACAAGATCCGGGTGGAGCCGCTGGCCAACTTCCCGATCGAACGCGATCTCGTGATCGTCATGGACGACTTCATGGAGAAGCTGGAGAGCGTAAAGCCGTATCTGATCCCGAAGGAAGAAAAATCCCTGGATGAGGGGTCATACCTGCAGACACCGGCGCAGCTCAAGGCCTACAAGCAGTATTCCATGTGCATCAACTGCATGCTGTGCTACTCGGCGTGTCCGCAATATGGCCTGGCACCCGAATTCATCGGACCGGCGGCGCTTGCGTTGGCCCACCGCTACAACATGGACTCCCGGGATGTCGGCCGGAAAGCTCGGGAGGACACGGTCGCCAGCCACGAAGGCATCTGGGAGTGCAGCTTCGTTGGGGCCTGCTCCGAGGTCTGCCCCAAGAGCGTCGATCCGGCCGGGGCGATCCAGCAGGTCAAGTTCTCGAGCGCGATCGATTACTTTACGTCCTGGCTGCCGGGGGGAGGGAGCCGATGAGCCGCAAACCGTACCAGCGCGAATTGCCGAAAACGACCTGGTTTCTTCGGCATGCCCGTTACAAGAAGTACATGCTGCACGAGATCAGCGCCATCGCTGTGGCGGTGTACCTGTTGATCCTGATTGTCGGGCTGTTCCGGCTGGCGCAAGGACCGGACGCCTGGGCCGGCTGGCTCGCCTTCGTCACCAGCCCGCTGGGTCTGGTTATCCACCTGATCGTGTTCGGTCTGTCGTTGGTGCATACGACCGCATGGTTCAAGGCGGTACCGCAGGCAATGCGCATTCAGCGTGGCGAACAGTTCGTGCCGGGACCGACCATCGTTGGCGCCCATTATGTCGTCTGGGCCGCGGTCTCGGTTTTTGTCCTGATTCTGGCAGGAGTGGCTTAAGACCATGGCGCGTTCACACAAGGCTCCTTTTTGGTTTCTGTTCGCCGCCGGGGGCACCGTGGTCGCCTTCGTCCTGCCGGTCATGGTCCTGGTCACCGGGATCGCCCCGACGCTGGGGCTGTTCACGGAGGCGCTGTCATACGACGCGATGAGTGCGTTCGTCGGCAACTGGATCGTCAAGATCATCCTGTTCGGGATCCTCACGTTGGCGCTGTGGCATGCCGCCCATCGTCTCCGTGTGGTTGCGCACGATTTCGGTATTCGTGCCGACGCGCCCGTTGCGGGCACGGTCTACGGTCTTGCCGCGCTCGGGACGGTGCTGACGGCCATCGCGCTGCTGAGCGTGTGAGACGACGGGAGGGGCGGGCACCCGGCCTAGCCGGGGTGCCCGCGCAAACTATCGCGATTCCGACGTTCGGGGCCGCCACCGCCTTCCTGATCGTCGGCGCCACAACCTTCTGACGATCGATCCGTGTCTACGATGCGCCAAGCTCAGGGAACCCTGTCAATCCGAACGCAGGGACCGGGGCTGTACGAAGTGACGGAAGCCGTGGCGGAGTGGCTCGGCCGTCAGTCTGTCACCACCGGTCTCCTCACCGTCTTCTGCCGGCACACCAGTGCTTCCCTGACCATTCAGGAGAATGCCGATGCCGACGTTCGCCGCGACCTCGAGGATTTCTTCGCCGGTCTTGCGCCAGCCGACCAGCGTCGCTACCGCCATACCGCCGAAGGGCCGGACGACATGCCGGCGCATATCCGGTCGGCACTGACGGATGTTCAGATCGCCATCCCGATTGCCGATGGCAGGTTGGCCCTGGGCACGTGGCAGGGGCTGTTTCTGTTCGAGCATCGTTCGCGGGCGCATCAGCGGAGCCTGATCCTCCACGTCATCGGCGAATGAAGCCATGCCGCCAATGCCGACACAGATCGTCTGTGCCCGATGAGCCTGGTAACAGTCCAGCCCTGGACACCCTTTCCGGCGGGTGCGGGGAAGCCGGTGGAAAATCGCGGCGGCATCCTCCATCATGGCAGGCGTTGTGAATCAAGATCGCGAACCAGCGAAGGAGGAGCCGCGATGACCCAAGAGCCGCAGGATTCCGGCGGTCCGGGAACCGAGAACACCATCCGCGAGGCTGTTGCCGTATTTCAGGACGAGTCGTCGTTGCAGGCAGCGGTGGATGACCTTCTGAACGCCGGCTTCGATCGGTCCGAATTGAGCCTGCTGGCCGGCCAAGAGGCGGTCGATCAAAAGCTCGGTCACGTCTACGAGAAAGTGAGCGACCTGGAAGACGATCCGAGTGCCCCGCGGGTCGCCTATCGCGGTCGCGACTCCCTCACCGAGGGGCGCGCCGCACTGGCGGGTGGTCTGGGCTACGTCGGCGCTGTCGTGGCAGGCGGTGCTGTCGTGGCAACGGGCGGGACTCTGGCCGCGGTTATCGCGGCAACGGTCGCTGCCGGCGGCGGCGGTGGCCTGCTCGGGACCCTCGCGGCGCGCTGGCTCGGCAAAGAGCGCGCCAAGAATCTCGAAGCGCAACTGGAACACGGCGGGATTCTGTTGTGGGTTCGCGTTCGCGATGCCGCGCACGAGCAGCGGGCCCTGTCTATACTCTCGCAGCACAGTACAGACGACGTACATGTTCACGATCTGCCTGCGGGAACGTCGCCGGAGGGCGCCCCGATCGATGGTTTCGTGCCGGACCCCTTCCTCCCCGGCGCACGCGTTTAGGCAATCGTAACAATGTGCCCGTTGACGGCTCAAGGCAGTGCCATCAGCCAAAAAAGGAGACGGACGTCCAGGTAGCGAGGGAGGTGGACCAATGACCTCGTCACTGCGGCCGCGCGGGCCGACAGAGCGGCATGCGTCCCGGGACCTTGAGATCGTGGCGGACGCGGCGTCGGCCCTCGACATTACCGAGTTCGAGTTTTTTCGATTGGCGTTCCGCCGCTGGCACGGCCGGCTGCCGGCAGAGCGCTCACTGGAGCGTGACTTCGCCGACCATATGCTCCGTCAACGCACGCCCGCGTGGGTACGAAGCCTTGCCGCCGAGGTGCTCAGGCGCCGGCGGCTCGGCACCCTCGATCCGGACGTTCTGGGGGCCGGGCGGTTTCGCGATCGTCCGACCCGCCCCCGTCACGCCGTGATCTCCGTCGCGGCCGCCCTCGCCGTATGGTTTGTGTTCTTTGCCTTCCTGATGCAGGACGTCAGCAGCAGCCCCTGGGACCGCGTGGCCATGCAAACATCGCGGCCGGCCGCTTGCACCACGGGCTCCGCTTTTCATGATGCCTGGGCTGCGCTGCTGAGTGGCGATGCCGATTTGGGGTGCGGCGACGACGGGGGTGAGGCGGCCGACCGCTGACGGCGACACCGACAGTGCCGGTCCGGTCGGCCTCACACGTCGAGATTGGCAACCTTGAGCGCGTTCTGTTCGATGAACTCGCGCCGTGTCTCGACGGTATCGCCCATGAGCGTGGAAAACACCTCCTCGGCATCGTCCGCATGCTCCACCTTGACCTGGAGCAAAATCCGTGCCTCCGGATCCAAGGTGGTTTCCCACAACTGCTCAGCGTTCATTTCGCCGAGACCTTTGTAGCGCTGCACGGCGACGCCCTTGCGACCGAGCGCCATGACCGTATCCACCAGATCCACCGGCCCGGTGATGACGTGGTCGGTATCCTTCACCTTGAGGACGGCAGGGCCCGAAAATACCGCCTGCAGTTCATCGGTGCGGGCATTGAGGCGGCGGGCCTCCGCGGAATCGATGACGGCGGTGCCGATGCGATGGCTTTCGCTGACCCCGCGCAGGGTGCGCGCGACGGCAAGCGACCTGTCATCAAGGACGCTTCCTTGCCACCCGCGCTCCGGGACGGGTTCCAGGCTGTTCAGGCGGTCGGCCACCGCGGCGGCGGCCGCGGCCGCCCGCTCCGGCGCCGCCATCAGGCCGGAGTCGAGGGCACCGGCGATGGCCGCCTGTTCGATGACGCGAAGTGGCACGTGCTGGGCCAGCCGCTCCAGCCGCCCCTTGACGCGCCGACTGACCTCGATCAACTGCCTGAGGTCGGCCCCCGCCACCTGGACGCCCGTGGCCGTCACCAGGACGGCGCTTTCCTGGGTCACTGTCCCGGTCAGATAGTCTTCCAGCGCGGTCGTGTCCTTGAGATAGACCTCAGAAGAGCCACGCTTGGCGCGGAACAACGGCGGCTGCGCGATGTACAGATAGCCCCGCTCGATCAAATCCGGCATCTGGCGAAAAAAGAAGGTCAGAAGCAGGGTGCGGATATGGCTGCCGTCCACGTCGGCGTCGGTCATGATGATGATCTTGTGATAGCGACACTTCCCGATGTCGAAGTCCTCGCGCCCGATGCCGGTGCCGAGCGCCGCGATGAGGGTGCCGATTTCGGCCGAACCCAACATCTTGTCGAAGCGCGCCCGCTCCACATTCAGGATTTTGCCCCTGAGCGGTAAAATGGCCTGATTGGCCCGGTGCCGCGCCTGCTTTGCCGATCCGCCGGCCGAGTCGCCCTCCACGATGAAGAGTTCGCTCTTGGCCGGATCCCGTTCCTGGCAATCGGCCAGCTTGCCGGGGAGTGTGGTGATGTCCAGGACGCCTTTGCGTCTTGTCAACTCACGCGCCTTGCGGGCCGCTTCCCGGGCAGATGCCGCTTCGACGATCTTGCCCACGACCTTGCGCGCCTCGGTCGGGTGCTCTTCGAACCAGCGTTCCAACTGATCGCCGGCGATGCCTTCCACCACAGGGCGGACCTCGGATGAGACCAGCTTCTCCTTGGTCTGCGAGGAGAACTTGGGATCGGGAACCTTGGCCGACAGAACGCAAGTGAGCCCTTCCCTGGCATCATCGCCTGAGATGCTGACTTTTTCCCGCTTGGCGACGGACGCGGCAGCATAGCCCTGAATGGTTCGGGTCAGCGCGTTGCGGAAGCCGGCCAGGTGCGTACCGCCATCCCGCTGCGGGATGTTGTTGGTGAAGCACAGCATGGTTTCATGGTAGCTGTCGTTCCACTGCATCGCGATTTCCACGATGACACCGTTGCGCTCCCCGCGAATGACGATGGGGGCACTCAGGAGCGACGTCTTGGAGCGGTCCAGCCACGCGATAAACGCTTCCAGGCCGCCTTCATAGAACAGGTCGACCACCTTCGGTTCGACCGGCCGGGCATCGGTCAGGCGCAGGCGGACGCCGGAGTTGAGGAAGGCGAGCTCCCGCAGGCGGTGCTCCAGCGTGGCAAATTCGAAGTCGGTCATCGAGAAGACCGCGGTGGACGGCAGGAAGGTCAGTTCGGTACCGGTGCGCGGGCGGTCGCCGTTGATCGGCGGCGCATCACCGAGCACAGTCAGCGGTGCCACTGGCTCGCCATCGCGGAATTGCATGGTGTATTCCTTGGCATCCCGCCAGATCCGAAGCTGCAGCCACTCCGACAGCGCGTTGACGACGGAAATGCCCACACCATGCAGACCGCCGGAAACCTTGTATGAATTCTGATCGAATTTGCCCCCGGCGTGCAGGCGGGTCATGATCACTTCCGCCGCCGACACGCCTTCTTCCTGATGGATGTCCACCGGGATACCACGGCCATTGTCGGCCACAGTGACGGAACCATCGGGGTTGAGGGTGACGGTGATCGCATCACAGTAGCCCCCCAGCGCCTCGTCGATGGCGTTGTCGACAGCTTCGTACACCATGTGATGCAAGCCGGAGCCGTCATCGGTATCGCCGATATACATGCCGGGGCGTTTGCGCACCGCATCCAGGCCACGCAAAACCTTGATGGACGTGGAATCGTACACGCCATTGGAGGCTGGATCAGGGATCGGTTCGGTCATGGACAGGTCTCCACACCCGGATCGGCGATCGGGGCCGACGCAGGAATCAAGGCTGGATCAAGTTGCCGTCCTGGACAGATGCACGTGACCGGCATCCACGCTCAGGAACTGGGCGGTACCGCGAACCGGTCGGAACAGGGCGGGATCGGTGCCGGTGTACCAAGCCTGCACGCCCAGTGCCCCGACCAGTTCGAACAAAGCCCCCCGGTGGCGTGCATCCAGGTGGGCCGCCAC
The DNA here is from genome assembly GCA_007695045.1 of Rhodospirillales bacterium. Classification (GTDB taxonomy): domain Bacteria; phylum Pseudomonadota; class Alphaproteobacteria; order Rhodospirillales; family Defluviicoccaceae; genus REEP01. Next base: position 31,342 of record REEP01000084.1, read on the forward strand.
TTCGTCGAGCAACAGCAGGGGCAGGGTCCCCCGGGTTGCCGCCTGGGCGCGGACACCGGCCAGAACCACCGCCAGCAGCAGGACCTTTTGCTCCCCCGTGGAGCACAGGCCGGCGGCACGCCCGGTCGCCGCATGGCGGACAATGACGTCGGTGCGATGCGGGCCCACCGAAGCACCACCGCTCTCGGCATCGGCGGAGCGTGCTTTTGCCAGCGTGTCCCGCAGCAAGTCTTCGCATACGAGTGCCGGATGCCGGTCCAACCAGTCATCCACCCCCCCGTCAAGGCCGATGGTGGCCGCCGGGAACGGTTCTTGTGCGCTGCCGGCGATCATGGTGAGGCGATCCGTCGTTTCCCGCCGTGCGGCTGCCACGGCGACGCCGTGACGCGCCATGGTATCTTCGAGGGCCGCGAGCCAAGCCTGATCCCGGCTCCGCTGGCGCAGCAGTCGGCCGCGTTCGCGCATCGCCCGTTCATAGGCGCTCACCCGTTCGGCATGTGCGGGCTCCATACCGTACGCCAGGCGATCGAGAAAACGGCGGCGAACCGATGCGCCTTCGGTGAAGAGCCGGTCCATCTCAGGCGTAAGCCAAGCCACTCCCAGCACATCCGCCAGCGCCCCTTGCCCCCGAGCCGGCTGGCCATCGATGCGGATCAGCCGCCGTTCCCGCCCGTTTGCGTGAGCGGCCACGTCACGAGCGGTACCGATTTCCGCCGGTCCTGCCGGTGTGCGCAGATGGGCCGCAACACCCCATGCGACCGGCAGCGCGCCGTCGGCGCTCCAGCGCGTCACCTCATCGATGCGAGCCCGACGCAGCCCCCGACCCGGGGCGAGAAAGGACAACGCCTCCACCACGGTGGTCTTGCCGGCCCCGTTGGGCCCCGTCAGAACGACGGCCTCAGGACCAACGATCACCCGCAGCTGGGCAAAACAGCGGAATTCGGTGAGGGTAAGGCGGCTCACCGAGACCGCGGGCACGCCACAACCGGGCCCCGCATCGGTGCCCGGAGACGCCTCGCAAGTGGCGGAGGCCGCCAAGTCGGTACAGTCGATCGTCACACCCGCATCGGCATCAGAACGAACAAGGCGCTGGCGTCGCCGACCTCCCGCAGCAATGTCGGAGATCCCGCATCGGACATGTCGAGACGCGCGTTGACGCCTTCGATCTGCTGCGTAATGTCCAAGAGATAGCGCGAATTGAAGCCGATTTCCAGAGGGTCGCCCTGATAATTGACTTCCAGTTCCTCGCTGGCGCTGCCGTGTTCGGGGCTGCTGGCCGATAACACGAGGGTCCCGTTGGCCACGGACAACTTGACCGCCCGTGACGTCTCACTGCAAATGGCAGCGACGCGATCGACCGCACCGACGAAAGCGCGGCACTCCACATCCAGTTGCTTGTCGTTACCCACCGGGATTACGCGCTGGTAGTCGGGATAGGTCCCGTCGATGAGTTTGGATGTGAGCATCACCTCATCGAACGTGAAGCGAACCTTGTTGGCCGACAGCGCAATGCTGACGTCGGATCCCGTGGCTTCGATCAATTTGCGCAACTCGTTGACGGTCTTGCGCGGCAGAATGATCCCCGGCATGTTCGCGGCCCCGTCGGGCAGGGGCACTTCCACACTGGCCAAGCGGTGGCCGTCCGTAGCCACGGCCCGCAAGACGGCGACGCCGTCGTGATCCGCCTGATGCAGGTAAATCCCGTTCAGGTAATAACGGGTTTCCTCCGTGGAGATGGCAAACCGGGTGCGGTCCACCAAGCTCCTGAGCGCACCGGCCGGCAGACGAAACTCGTGCGCCATCTCGCCCCCGGACATCACGGGGAAATCCGTGACCGGCAATGACGGAAGGGTAAAGCGCGACCGGCCGCAACGGATATCGATGCGATCGGCATCATCGATGCTGTCAAGCAGGATCTCTGATCCTTCCGGCAGCTTGCGGACTACGTCGTAAAGCGTGTGTGCCGGCACTGTGCTGGCACCGGCCGCCTTGACCTTGGCAACCGTGCCTTCCACCACTTCCAGATCCATGTCGGTCGCCGTCAGGCTGAGCCGGTCACCACCGGCCTCCAACTTCACGTTGGACAGGATAGGAATGGTCGTGCGCCGCTCCACGACGCTTTGAACGTGGGCAAGCGACCGCAGAAGAACCGCCCGTTCGATGGTGAGTTTCATGACGTCACAGAGACTTGTACCGCGTTGAAATCGCCCCTTCGTCCGGCGCCCTTAAGGGGGCGCGACGGGCGCGCGTGCCGTTGGGGCGGACAAGAGAAAGAAACCAGTCAATCGACCGGATCGCAACAGTATAGCAGACCGGCTTCCAATGCGAAGCGAATTCCGCCCGCCCCAAGGCGTTCCCCCGTTAAGCCTTCTCAGTTCTCCAGCATTCGCCTGAGCAATTCCACATCCTCGGCGAAGGCGTTGTCGGAGGCCAGCAATTCCTCCACCTTCCGCACCGCATGCATCACGGTGGTGTGGTCACGGCCCCCGAATTTCCGCCCGATCTCGGGCAAGGAGCGCGACGTCAGTTGCTTGGCCAGGTACATGGCCACCTGTCTGGGCCGGGCGACCGAGCGAGCACGGCGCGCCGAGTGCATGTCCGAGACGCGGATGTTGAAGTGGCCAGCCACCTGCTTCTGGATTTCTTCGATGGTGATGCGCCGGTCGTTGGCGCGGAGCAGGTCCTGCAGCACCTCCTGGGTGGTCTCGAGGGTGATGTTGCGGCCGACCAGCTGTGCGTGTGCCACCACGCGGTTGAGCGCACCTTCCAGCTCCCGGACGTTTGCGGTGATCTTGTGGGCGAGAAACTCCATCACCTTCGTCGGGATCGTCACCCCGATCTGCTCGGCCTTGGATTGCAGGATGCCAAGCCGAAGCTCGTAGGTCGTGGCGTGAATATCGGCGACGAGGCCGCAGTTGAGCCGTGACTTCAGGCGTTCCTGGATGCCCTCCAGGTCGCTGGGCGACTTGTCAGCCGACAAGACAATCTGCCGACCCTGATCGACCAGCGCGTTAAAGGTGTGAAAGAATTCTTCTTGAGTGGATTCCTTGCCGCTTATGAACTGGACGTCATCGATCATCAGAATGTCGACCGACCGGAACTGGTCCTTGAAATCGACCGTGTTTTGCTCCCTTAAGGCACGGATGAAGCGGTACATGAACTTTTCCGCCGACAGGTAGATCACGGAGCGGACCGGAATACGGCAGCGGATCTCCCAGCCGATGGCGTGGAGAAGATGGGTCTTGCCGAGGCCGACGCCGCCATAGAGAAACAGCGGGTTGAAGGGTACCCGCTCGGCCTCGGCAACCCGGCGGGCAGCGGCATAGGCGAACTCGTTGGGCTTGCCGACCACAAAGTTCTCGAACGTGTAGCGGGGATCGAGCGGCGCGCCGATATCATGGGCGGTCTCTCCGACGAAAGCTGCCGGACGCGCCACCTCCGTGGCGGCGGCCGGACGACCGCCGTCCGCGCCGCCGTTGACGGACCGCGCCGCACCATTGGCGCACAGACGATCATTCTGTACGATAATGTCGATGCGCTGAATGTCCGGGTTTTCGCCACCCCAGAGAAGGCGAAGCCGGTCGATATAATGGGCCAACACCCAATCCCGCATGAACCGGGTCGGTACCGACAGAGTCAGCAAACCATCCCGCATCTCGCGAACAGACAGCGGCTTGAGCCAGCTCTGATACGCGGCTTCGCCGATTTCCCCCCGAAGAGCGTCGCTGACCTTCACCCACTGCGCTTGGATTGGTGTGTGCACCTCTTCACTGGTCATGATCCCCGTTGTCCCTTTCTGGCCTTGCCGCAAACCCAACCAGCTCAGCCCTCGTGCGCCCACCCAGTGGCGCTGCGAACGAGGACGCACCGGCGTGTGACACGTGACACCGGACAGACGGGAACCCGGTTGCTGTCGGCAAAGGCGACTCCGTCAACCCCGCCGACCGGCACCCTTCCTCGTGACTGCGACAGATACCACCCCGCCTTCGCCCCCGGCACACTTGGTCCGCAGCATCCGCGCCTTGGACGAAGGAACGATCCCTCTGCTTCTTTGATGCCCCCGAGAAAGCTATTCCCGCTCGGCCCTGAACCTACCCCACTTGGGGTGCTGCATCAACCCTTTATTAACCCAAAACCTCGAAGGACGACCCCCGAAACGACCACTTACCCGCCATCCTGCTTGTTTTTGGGCATGACTGTGCCATCGCCTGTTTCGACGTTCTTGCGCCACCGGACGGGTGGATGATCACTTTATAAGGCCCTACACCGGGCACGATCCGGTTCTTGTTGGTTTTGACTGCCGGTCTTGCCCGAGACCCCTGCGAAGTTACCTGCCGGCCGGGCTTACGGCAACGTGATCGAAACGGGAACGGAAGCAAATAATTGGCTTGACAGCATCGGCAACTTCTACCCCTGGTACAACCGTCTTAAGTAGCCAAGCCGCAGGCATGCCACTGGTGCCGCAGTCGACGGGGCGCCGCGGATAACCGATGTTCGTCGGGATCGGTGTCGGGTTAGGTCGTACTTCGGGGGCGCTTCGACATAAAGGCACCGCCGGCGCCCGCTCAAGCCCCGGCGGAGAGCCCTTTGATGCGATGGGACAGGCGCGACAGCTTACGCGCCGCCGTGTTGCGGTGAACAACGCCTTTGTTGACCCCCCGCATCAACTCCGGCTGCGCCTCCTGGAAGGCGGACTTGGCCGCCTCCGCATCGCCGCCGGCGATCGCGCGCTCCACCTTCCGAATGAAGGTGCGAATACGACGAATGCGGGAACGGTTGACCACGGTACGGCGCTTGGTTTGCCGAATACGCTTCTTAGCGGATGCTGAGTGAGCCATGGCGGCGGGCTAAACCTCGTGATTGGCGCAAAGGAACACAGGACCGCGGCTTATAACCGCGGCCCCACGTTTCGTCAACGGAAAGGCGCCAGCCTGCCCGGCGCGGCCGCTGTCCCGACGGTCACGCCGCGCCCTCGGCCAGCCGTTCAACGATTGCCGAACTGCGGCTTGCGCTTCTCCGCGAATGCCGCCATGCCTTCCTTCTGGTCGGCGGTGCTGAAGGTTGCATGGAACATCCGGCGTTCGAAGCGGATGCCTTCGCTCAGGGTGGTCTCGAAGGCGCGGTTTACCGCTTCCTTGGCCAGCATGGCGATGGGCAGCGACATGCGGGCGATCTTCTCGGCCGCCTTCATCGCCTCGGCCTCCAATTCGGCCGCCGGTATCACGCGGCTCACCAAGCCGGCACGCTCCGCCTCTTCGGCGTCCATCATCCGGCCGGTCAGGCACAACTCCATCGCCTTGGCCTTGCCGATGGCGCGGGTCAGGCGTTGCGTCCCGCCGGCGCCCGGGATCGTCGCGATGGTGATCTCCGGCTGGCCGAACTTGGCCGTGTCGGCGGCCAGGATGAAATCGCACATCATCGCCACCTCGCAGCCGCCGCCGAGCGCATAGCCGGCTACCGCGGCAATCACCGGCTTGCGGCAGGCCGGGATGCGTTCCCATGTGGTCGTGATGAAATCTTCCGAGTAGCAGTCGACGAAGGTCTTGTCCTTCATCTCCTTGATGTCGGCGCCGGCGGCAAAGGCCTTGTCGCTGCCGGTGATGAGGATGGCGCCGATCCCGGCATCGGCCTCGAACTCGTCGAGGGCGCTCTTGAGTTCGCCCATCAGGCCCGAATTGAGGGCATTCAGGGCGTCCGGCCGGTTGAGCCGGATGAACCCCACCGCCCCTCGTTTCTCCGCGATGATGAATTCGTAGGCCATTCAAATCACTCCCAATCCCCTGGTTGTCACGGTTCCCCAACGGGCGAAGACGCCGACCGGGGCGTCCCTGAGCCGCCGGCCGCCATCCTGTGTTAGACCCGCGGCACCGCTGCATCAATGGAAAACCCGATCCTGAGCTGACGCGGGCTCAATGCTGTCGCTTCGGGCAGAAAAAGGTCGATCGACCGGCCTGAACGATGCGCCGGATGCCGCCGGTGCGAACCGCATCGCAGGTGCAGCCGGGGCAGGCCAGACCGGTTCTGCCGTAGACCGCGAAGCCGTGCTGGAAGGTGCCGAGTTGCCCCGACGGGCTCCGATGATCGCGCAGGGACGATCCGCCCGACCGGATGGCGTCGACCAGCACCGCGCGGATCGCGCCGACCAGGCGGGCGGCCCGCCGGCCCCGGACCGATCCGGCCTGCCGTCGTGGCGACAGCCCGGCACGAAACAGGCTTTCGCACACATAGATGTTGCCGAGCCCGGCCACCAGACGCTGGTCCAGCAGCGCGGCTTTGATGGTCGTGATCCGCCCGGTCAGAGCGTGTTCCAAAACCGCCTGGTTGAAGGCATCGCTAAGCGGTTCGGGTCCCAGCGCCGCCAGTCGCGGATGGGTTGCCAGCGCGCTTTCGGGAAACAGGTCCATGAACCCGAAGCGGCGCGGATCGCAATAGCGAAGGGTCACGCCGGCATCGCTGATCAGCGTCACGTGGTCGTGGGGCTGCGGCGGCGGCACCGGCTCCCCCGCCGGGATGACACGGAACCGGCCGGACATGCCGAGATGGACGAGTAGGACGTGCCGGTCGTCCAGATGGATCAGAAGGTACTTGCCGCGCCGTTCGATCGCCGTCACCCGGCGGTCGCGAACCCGGTCGGCGAACCCTGGCGGCAGGGGAAAACGCAAATCCGACCGTGCCTGACTGACGGCTGCCACCCGATGCCCCACCAGCACCGGGATCAGCCCCAGGCGTACCGTTTCGACTTCAGGGAGTTCCGGCATGGCCGCACGCTAGCAAGCGGCACGGGGTTCGGCTATGGTCTCGCTCATGTCGAAGCCGAAAACAGCTCCCGGCGCCGGCCAGGACGCGGACGCCACCCATTTCGGGTTCCGGACGGTCCCGTTGGCCGAGAAGGCGCCCCTGGTCGCCGGCGTCTTTTCGAGCGTCGCCGACCGCTACGACCTGATGAACGACCTGATGAGCCTCGGCATCCACCGTGCCTGGAAAGCGGCGATGCTGGACTGGCTCGCGGTCCGCCCGGACATGCACCTGCTCGACGTGGGTGGCGGCACCGGCGATATCGCGTTCCGTTTCCTGGACCGCGGCGGCCGCGCGGTGACGGTGCTGGACGTCAACCCGGCCATGCTGGCAGTTGGCCGGAACCGCGCACTGGACGCCGGACACCTGCGCGATGTCAGCTGGGTCTGCGGTGATGCCGAGCGGCTGCCGGTGCGCGACGCTTCAGTGGATGCCTACACCACGGCTTTCTGCCTGCGCAACGTCACCCGGATCGACCGGGCGCTGGCGGAGGCGCGCCGGGTGCTGAAGCCGGGCGGGCGGTTCCTCTGCCTGGAATTCAGCCGGGTCACGATGTCCGCGTTGCGCCGCCTTTACGATCCCTATTCCTTCCGGGTGCTGCCGGCCCTGGGCCAGATGGTCACGGGCAACGGCGATGCCTACCGCTATCTGGCGGAGAGCATCCGGCGCTTCCCGCCGCAACAGGACTTCGCCCGCATGGTGGCGGATGCCGGCCTCGATCTGGTCCGCTACCGCAACCTGTCCGGCGGCATCGCCGCTCTGCATTCCGCTTGGCGCACATGATGGCAGCGCCTGAGCGGCGACCGCGCACCGGGGCCTCATGATCCGCGATGTACGCCATGCTTGGCGCCTTCTGCTGATCGCCCGGTTGCTGGCGCGCCACGATGCCCTGTTCCCGCTGGAGCGGATCGGCGTCGCGGCACCGGTCACCGCTCTGGCTCGTCTGGTATCCCGGCGGCACGAGCCGGGACGTCCGGGACAACGGCTCGCCCGCGCCCTGCAGCAAGCGGGCCCGTCCTTTATCAAGATGGGCCAAGCGCTTTCGTCCCGCCCCGACCTTATCGGCGAGGATATTGCCGCGGATCTGTCCGACCTCCAGGATCGGGTGGCACCGTTCCCGGGCGCCGCTGCCCGTGCCACCATCGAGGCCGAACTGGAGGCGCCGATCGCTGATCTGTTTCGAAGCTTCGACGATCAGCCGATAGCGGCCGCGTCCATCGCTCAGGTCCATCACGCGGTGGATACGGAGGGGCGAGAGGTTGCCGTGAAGGTGCTGCGGCCGGGCGTCGAAGAGGCATTCTCGCGGGATCTCGACTTGTTTTTCTGGCTGGCCGAACTGATCGAAATGGCGCGCCCGGATCTTCGGCGACTGCGCCCCATCGACTCCATCCGAACCATCGCCGAGACGGTGGAGATCGAGATGGATTTGAGGTTCGAGGCAGCCGCCGCCGTTGAGTTGGCCGAGAACATGGCCGACGACGCGGGCTTTCGCATCCCTCGGGTGGACTGGGGACGTACCGGCAGCCGGGTTCTGACGACCGAATGGGTTTCCGGCATTCCCATCGACGACCGGAACGCGCTGATCGCTGCCGGCCACGATCCGGAAGCCCTGCTTGCCAAGTCCGCGGAAGCCTTTTTCCTGCAGGTGTTTCGCGACGGCTTCTTCCATGCCGACCTGCATGCCGGCAACATGTTCGTCCGCCCGGACGGCAGCATCGTCGCGGTGGATTTCGGCATCATGGGCCGAATCGACCGCAAGACGCGGCTGCATCTGGCGGAATTGCTCCTGGCCTTCCTCAGCCGCGACTACCGCCGCGCCGCCGAAGTGCATTTCGCCGCCGGCTGGGTCCCGGCGCACCGCTCGGTGGATGCCTTCACTCAGGCCTGCCGCTCCATCGCCGAGCCGATCATGGACAAACCCCAGAACGAGATTTCGATTGCGAAGTTGCTGGGCCACCTGTTCCAGATCACCAAGACCTTCGACATGGAGACCCAGCCCGACCTGCTTTTGTTGCAGCGGACGATGCTGGTGGCCGAGGGCACCGGGCGCGCCCTGTGCCCCGATGCCAACATGTGGCTGCTGGCCCGCCCGCTGATGGAACGATGGATGCGCGAGACGTTCTCACCCGAAACCCGGATCCGGGAGGTGGCGGAGGAGGTGCGCACCCGACTGGCACGGGCGCCGGAACTGCTGGGCAAGCTGGAAGCAGGGGCGAGCGCTCTCGCCGACGGCACCATGCGCCTGCATCCGGATACGCTCCGGGCACTTCGGCGCGACGATCGCCGGCACACGATCACGGTGGTCTGGGCTACCATCGTTCTGATCCTGGTGCTGATTATCGCAGCCTGAGACCGGCCGCGCCCGGCTCAGCACCCCACGCCGACAAATCCCGTCGACAGCATCCGATCCGGAAGCAGCAAAATCTATTGCACAGGTTGATGCGACGCGGCTATGGTTAATCACATTTCACCAGGGTGAATTGGCCCGGCCGTGAGTCTCGAAGACAAACGTATCCTGCTGATCGTGTCCGGCGGGATTGCGGCGTACAAGTGCCTCGATCTGATCCGTCGGCTCAAGGAGCGCGGCGCACGGACGCGTTGCGTCCTGACGCCGGCCGGTGCCGAGTTCGTGACCGCCCTGTCCTTGGCGGCGATCAGCGAGGACAAGGTCTATACGGACCTGTTCTCGCTCACCGACGAAAACGAGATGGGGCATATCCGCCTGTCGCGAGAGGCCGACCTGGTGGTAGTAGCCCCGGCCACGGCAGACCTTCTGGCACGCATGGCGGCCGGCATGGCCAACGACTTGGCGACCACGGTGTTGCTGGCGACCGACAAGCCGGTTCTGGCCGCCCCTGCCATGAACGTGCGGATGTGGGATCATCCCGCCACGCGGGGCAACCTGCAGGTGCTCGGCCAGCGCGGCATTCAGTTTGTGGGCCCGGGCGAGGGCGACATGGCCTGCGGCGAGTGGGGACTGGGACGGATGGCGGAACCGCACGAGATTGTTGCGGCGATCGAGGCGCATTTCGCCCGAGATGGCCTGCTTCGGGGTTTCCGCGCCCTGGTGACCAGTGGTGCCACGTGGGAGCCGATCGACCCCGTCCGGGTTATCGCCAACCGATCCTCGGGGCGACAGGGATACGCAATCGCCGATGCGCTGGCACGTGCCGGTGCGGCCACCACGCTCGTCAGCGGCCCGACGCATGTGCCGGTACCGCCGGACGTGCACCTGATCCGGATCGAAACAGCCCAGGAGATGCTGGACGCCTGCCGCGCGGTTTTCCCCGTGGACGTCGCCGTGTGTGCGGCTGCGGTCGGCGACTGGCGTGTCGCCGGGCCCGCGGCCCAGAAGCTCAAGAAAGAGACCGGCCCCACGCCGACACTGACACTGGAAGAAAACCCCGATGTCCTGGCCTCCCTGGCCGCGGCGGGCAACAACCGACCGAGCCTGGTGATCGGCTTCGCCGCCGAGACGGAGAACGTGGTCGACAACGCCATCCGCAAGCGCCGGCGCAAGGGCTGTGACTGGATTCTGGCGAACGACGTCTCGCCGTCCTCGGGCACGTTCGGCGGCGAGCTTACGACCATCCACTTGGTGACCGAAGCGGGGGTGGAAGACTGGCCACGGATGACCAAGGTCGCCGTCGCGGAGCGGTTGACCGCCGAGATTGCCGGGGCGTTGGGACGCCCACCGGCACGCGGGGCCTGAGCGTGATGCATGTCGCCATCCGCCGACTGCCCCACGCCGCCGATCTGCCGCTGCCGGCGTATGCCAGTGACCACAGCGCCGGCATGGACGTGCTGGCTGCGGTGGTCGAGCCCATCGATATCGCGCCGGGCGGGCGCGCCCTGGTTCCCACCGGGATCACGCTGGCCCTGCCGCGCGGGTTCGAGGCGCAAGTCCGGCCGCGTTCCGGGCTCGCCCTCAGGCATGGCGTGACCGTGCTCAACAGTCCGGGCACCATCGATGCCGACTACCGTGGCGAGGTCGGTGTGATCCTGGTGAACCTGGGCACAGGCGCATTCCGCGTCGAGCGCGGCATGCGGATCGCGCAATTGACGGTCGCTTCGGTGGTGGCCGTGGACTGGGAAGAAGTGCAGGTGCTGCCGGGCAGCGCGCGCGGCGCGGGGGGCTTCGGGTCGACCGGGCTGCGCCGCCAAGCCGACTGAGGGGAAAGGGCGAGTATGTTACGGCTGTCACGAAAGACGTTGTTTGCCATCGAGGCGGTACTGGACATTGCCTATCATGCCGGCAGCGAGCCGGTGCAGAGCGGCGAGATCACCCGCCGCCAGGGCATACCCCGCCGCTATCTGGAGCAGGCGTTGCAAAGCCTGGTTCGCGAAGGCGTGCTGGTAGGCGTGCGCGGGCCGCGCGGCGGCTACCGGTTGGCGCGGGAACGACGGCGCATCAGCGTCGGCGAGATCGTCCGCGTGGTGCATCGGATCGAGGCCGCAGAAGAGGCGGCCGTCGAGGAGGATGCGGGCTCGCCGTTGGCCATCAAGGTGGTGCGGCCGTTGTGGGCCGAGATCCATGAAACGGTGATGGAGCGGCTTGACGGCCTGTCCATCGACGACCTCTGTGCCAAGGCCAATGCCGCCGGCGTCGTCAGCGAAGGCCGCAAGAGCCTGGATTTTTCAATCTAGGCCTTTGCCGATCCCAGAGGGAGCACCGATACTGCCAGCCGGCGGGCGAGCCAATGGCTGGTCCACAGAAACCGCCATAGGCCAGGGAGCCGGCTGATATGAACACGGACGTAGCGGCAGCGGCAGAACCGGCGACCCGACACGGTCGCATCTATGACAGCATCGTCGACACCATCGGCAACACGCCACTGATACGGCTGGCCAAGTTCGCCCGGGAACACGGTTGCAAGGCGACGTTGCTTGCCAAGTGCGAGTTCTTCAACCCGCTGAGTTCCGTCAAGGATCGGATCGGCCTGGCCATGGTGCGCGCGGCGGAAGAGTCGGGGCGGATCGGCCCGGGCGCTCTGCTGGTGGAACCGACGTCGGGCAACACCGGCATCGCACTGGCGTTCGTCTGTGCGGCGCGTGGCTACCGCCTGGTGCTCACCATGCCGGACAGCATGTCGGTGGAACGGCGCAAGATGCTGTGGCTTCTGGGCGCCGAGATCGTTCTGACACCGGCGGCAAAGGGCATGCCGGGTGCCGTCGCCAAGGCCGAGGAGATCGTTGCCAGCCATCCCGGCGCCGTGATGCTGCAGCAGTTCAACAACCCCGCCAATCCGGAAATCCACCGTAAGACCACGGCGGAGGAAATCTGGCGGGATACGGGCGGCCAGGTCGACGCGGTGATCAGCGGGGTCGGCACCGGTGGCACCCTGACCGGTATTGCCGAGGTGCTGAAGCCACGCAACCCGGGCTTGAGAATGATCGCGGTGGAACCCGAAGACAGCCCCATCCTGTCCGGCGGCGTTCCGGGGCCGCACAAGATCCAGGGGATCGGGGCTGGGTTCGTGCCGGCGGTGCTCGATACGGACCTGATCGACGAGGTGATCCGCATCGGCAACGAAACCGCGTTTGCAACGGCGCGGCACGTGGCCCGTCTGGAAGGGTTGCCCGTGGGTATTTCCTCGGGCGCGGCGCTGGCTGCCGCGCTCGAGGTCGGCAGCCGGGACGACATGGCCGGCAAGTCCATCGTCGTGATCCTGCCGTCGTTCGCCGAGCGCTATTTGTCGACACCGCTGTTCGATGGCGCGGGCCTCGAGTAGGATCGCGCAACCCAAGGGCGCGGCCGATTCCGCACATCCGTTGATGGACCTGCGCGACGACCAGATCCGGCGCTACGCCCGGCATATTCTGCTCGACGAGATCGGTGGCCGTGGACAGGCGCGCCTGCTCCAGGCGCGGGTTCTGGTCATCGGCGCCGGCGGGCTCGGCTCGCCCCTGCTTTTGTACCTGGCGGCAGCCGGGGTCGGCACTCTGGGGATCGTCGACGATGACCGGGTCGACCTCAGCAACCTGCAACGCCAGGTGATCCATCCAACCGACCGCATCGGCATGGCCAAGGCGGAGAGTGCGGCGCGCACCATCGCGGCCATCAACCCGGATGTGACGGTGCATGCGCACCAGCGACGGTTCGATCCAGACTCGGCGCGCGGCCTGGTCCGCGACTACGACTTGGTGGCCGACGGCAGCGACAACTTCGCCACCCGGTTCCTGGTCAACGACGTTTGCTGGTTCGAACGGAAACCTTTGGTCACGGCCGCCATCCTTCGCTTCGACGGTCAACTGACGACGTTCAAGCCGTTTGTAATGGCAAGCGAGGGCGACCACGGACCGTGTTACCGTTGCCTGTTCCGCGAGCCACCGCCGCCCGGCGACGTCGCGACGTGTGCGGAGGCGGGCGTGCTGGGTGCGTTCTGCGGCGCCATGGGCGGGCTCCAGGCGACGGAGGTGATCAAGGAACTGCTCGGCATCGGCGACAGCCTGTCCGGCTGGCTTCTGGTGAGCGAGGCGCTCGGCACGACGTTCCGCAAGATCCGGGTGCGTCGCGATCCGGCATGCCCGCTGTGCGGCGATCAGCCATCGATCACAGACCTGTCCATCCATGCGCGGTCGGGCGATGCCGAGTGAGATAACCGGGGACGAGCGCGACGGCGCCGCGCCAAGCCTGGGGGTGATCGTGTTCTCCGGCGACTTTGAGCGGGTGCACTACGCCCTGGTAATGGCCTCGGCGGCGGCGGCCGTGGGCCGGCCGGTGGTGCTGTTCTTCACCATGGCGGGCCTGCAGGCCATCCGCCGCCCCGACGCCGACGGGCGGGTGGCATGGCAACAACTGCCCGGCGGTTCCGACGCGGCGGGTGCGGCCACCGGTGGCGATGTGGACGAGCGTTTCCGGGCCAGCGGCGTTGCCGGTTTCGAGGAACTGCTGAGTGCCTGCGTGAGTTTCGGGGTGCGGTTCCTGGCGTGCGAGATGGGGCTGAAGGCCGTGGGCCTTGATCGCGATGCCCTCCGGGAGGACGTGCCGATCGAGCAAGGCGGCGTGGTGACGTTGCTGGCGGCGGTGGGGCGGAACGGCGCCATGCTGATGGTTTGACGGCGGCGGTCAACCCACGACGGCTTTGTCCTGCGTTGACAGGGCCCGCCGGCGTGCGTAAGTTCCGGGCTCTTTGATCAGGACCAAGCTCATGAAGATCCGAAATTCCCTCCGCTCCGCGAAAGGGCGGGAGCGCAACTGCCGCATCGTCCGGCGCAAGGGGCGCGTTTACGTTATCAACAAGCGCCATCCTCGTTTCAAGGTCCGCCAGGGCTGACGGCCGCGACAGACGACGGCCGGCATCCCGGCCTTCGTCGAACGCATTCGCCTTTGCGGGCGGTTTGATCGCGCCTCTTCAGTTCGCTACATGCTTAGGGTCGGCTGAATCACGGCAGCGATGCCGCGGACGGCCTTTCCCTCCGGACTGAGGATGGTCGCGTGAAAAAAGTTCTCATCGTCATCGGCGGGCTGGTTTTGCTGGTCATCGCGGCGGCGCTGATCGCGCCCAGCTTCGTCGATTGGAACCAGTACAGGGACCGGATCACCACCGAGGCGGGCAAGGCCACCGGGCGCGATGTCAGTATTGGCGGCGATATCCGGCTGGCCGTGCTGCCGTCCCCCGTTCTGGTGGTCAACGACCTCAGCATCGCCAACATCGACGGCGGCAGCGAGCCTCAGATGCTGCGCCTGCAGGCGGCGGAGGTGAACATCGCCCTGTGGCCGCTGCTGACGGGCCGGGTGGAGGTGCGCTCGGTCAGCCTGGTGGAACCGGACCTCATCCTAGAAGTCCTGGCGGACGGGCGCCGCAACTGGGATTTCGCCGTGCCGGCGGAGCGGCCGACCGGGGCGCCCGGCGCGGTGATCGACCTGCCGCCACGCCGCGACGCGCCGGCCGAAGAAACCCCGGACCAACCGGATGCCGAGGCGCCAGCCGCGACCGTGCCGGCGGCGGTGCAGTTGGACGCGATCTCCATCGAACAAGGTCGGGTGCTGTACCGGGATGCGACCACCGGGCAGGAACTGGGCATCGGCAGCCTGAATGCAGACGTGTCCGCCGGCTCTCTGCGAGGGCCGCTCGACGCTCGGGGTTCCATGGAGATCGAGGGCGTTCCGCTGACGTTTGATGTTTCGATCGGCGCGGTGGAGGGAGGCGAGCCGGTCGGGATCCGTGCCGATCTTGGCAGCGATGCCGGTGCAAGCCGGCTGCGGGTCCGTGGCATGGTCGAGGATTGGGAGGCGGCGCCACGCTTCAGCGGTCGCATCGAGAGCGCCGCCGACGATCTGGCCGCGGCCATCCAGGCCGTGGCCGCCAGCCCGCTGCCGGGGTTCCTTGCGCAGCGCACCACCCTCGATTTCGATCTTGTCGCCTCGCAAACCGAAGCCACCGTCGGCGCCCTGGCCCTGCGCCTCGGTGACATGTCCGCCGAGGGGGCGGCCATGATGACATTCGGCGATGCGCCGGAAATCGTGGCGCAGGTGGTCGCGGGCCGGATCGACCTGGACAGTTGGCTCGCGATGCCGGCGGTGCCGGGCCGGGGCCCGGCGACAGCCGGAGATGAACCGGCGGAAGCCGACGCCGAGGCCTCGGCCCAGGCGGCCGCTCCCGACGACACGGCCGATCGCGCTTGGCCGCCGTCCCCTGCTGGCGTTAAGCCGGAGCCGGCAGCAGAGGCGCCCGTGGCCGCGGTGCCGACGCTGCTGCCGGCGGACCTCAGAGCCGCGCTCGCCTTGTCGGTAGAGGCGATCACCTACCGCGACGGCGTCATCCGGGAGGCCAGCATCGCGGCCGATGCGGCCGAGGGCACCTTGACGGTGACGCGTGCGACCGCCCTGCTGCCGGGGGGCGCCGATGCCAATCTCTCCGGCGTGCTCGGCGGTACGGCGGCCGACCCTCGGCTCGAAGGGCAGATGCAGGCCGAAGCACCGGATCTGCGGGCCGTGCTGGCGTGGCTCGGGTATGCAGCCGATGACGTCCCGAGTGACGGTCTTCGGACCCTGTCCCTCAATACCGGCGTCGTGGCCACGCCCGCGGCCATCCGGGCCCGGAATGCGGATATTCGCATCGACGGCTCGCAGGTGCAGGGCGATTTCGGCGTCGCGTTTGCCGAGCGGCCGCGGCTCGACGCCGACCTCGAGATCGATCGCCTCAACCTCGACGCCTACCTGCCCGAAACGGCACAAGAGATCGAGATTCCCGCAGCCGATCCGGGAGCAATCCGGGAGACCTTTGACGGATCTCGTGAGAATTCGGCTGGCCGGCAGCAGAACAACGCCGACGCCGCGGCACCGAAGGCAGCAGCACCGGCCTCGGTCGACGCCGACGTGAAGGTCCAGATCGCGGAACTCAGCTGGCGCAACACGGCGGCCAGCGGCGTCCGGATCGATGGCAGCCTACAGGACGGGGTCCTCACCCTGCGCGAGGCCCGTGTCGACGATTTTGCCGGCGCCAACGCAACCGTGTCCGGCACCTTCCGGGAGCTGGAGACTGACCCGATCATGCAGGGGGTGGCGTTCCAGGCACGGGCTCCGGACCTGTCGCGGCTGGCACGGAGCCTCGATCTCACGCTCCCCGACGGCGTGCCAAGCGGCACCGCCGTTGTCGCATCCGGCGGGGTGGAGGGCACGACCGCCAAGCCCAAGGTGGATGTGACCGTGCGCGCCCTGGGCGCCGAGGTGCACGCCGCCGGCGATTTGACGTTGCCCGCCGGCGACCCGCTCTATGACGGTCGGCTGCGGCTCGTCAGCGACGACATCGTGGGCGTTTTGACGGCGCTCGGCGTCGACTATCGGCCTGCGGGGCGCCTGGGCGGCACGGACGTGGGCGCGCAGGTCACCCTAGGGGGCGGCAAGCTCAGCCTCAGCGGCCTGGACGGGCAGCTGGCCGGCATTGCGCTTGGCGGCTCGATCGAGGTGGACGCGACCGGCGACAGGCCGGCGATCACGGCCGATCTCAGCACTGGCCGGGTGGTCATCGATGACCTGCTGCCCGCGGCCCAGTCTGCCGGGCTCGATTGGCGGATCGTCCCGGCAAGCTGGATGGCCCTGCCGCCCGCTCTGCATCCGCCCGCCCGGTCAGGCGTTCTGGTGGCGCGGGTGGATCCGCGCTGGCCCGACGAGCCGCTGGATTTGTCCGTTCTGCGTGACGTCGATGCCAAGCTGACGCTGCGGTCGGAATCCCTGGTGCACAGTCAGTATGCGCTTGAGCAAGTCGATGCGAGCCTCGCGGTGGAGTCGGGCGTGCTCACCTGGGAACGGCTGAACGCTACGCTGTTCGGCGGATCGGCCAAATCCACCGGGCGCCTGGACGCCGCGGACGCGCCGACGGTCGAGGCAACGATCCAGTTGGAAGGTGTCGATCTCAGCCGCGCTCCGGGTGCCGGCATCAGCAGCGGGCGACTTTGGTTCGATGCCGAACTGCGCACGGAAGGCCGCAGCGGCGCAGACTGGATATCGGCTCTGGACGGCAATGGCACGATCACTCTTCGCGGTCTCGACCCGGGGTTCGACGCAACCCAGGTTCCCGTGGCCGGACCGATCATTGCCCCCGTGATCGAACTGACCCGCGGGCTCAACCGCGCTCTGGGGCCGCTTCTCGGCGCCGTGAGCGGGCGCGCCGGCAGCGGACTTGCCGATATTTCGGCCCCGTTCACCGTCGCCAGCGGCGTCGTGACATTCGATCCGGCCCGGTTGGATGGCGGCATCTATCAGGGCCAAGCCCGCGGCACCGCCAACCTTCCGGCATGGCGGCTGGACATGACCGGGGAGATCAGCCTCGCCGCCGGTCCGCTGGGCGACCTTCTGTCGGGCATCAGGGAATTGCCGGGCCGCTGCGGATTTGCCGCCAGCGGCCGTCTCGATTCGCCGGATTTCCGCCTGGACAGCGGCTGCATCCCGGTTCCGGGCACCGGCAACGGCATCGGCGATTTGCTGGAACGCGTGCCGGAAGAACTGAGGCGGATCCTCCCCGGCAACAACGGCGGTGAGGATCCCGGCGAACCATCGCAACCCGAACGGGTGATCCGCGACCTCTTCCGCGGTCTGATCGACCGTCGCTGAGACTGCGGCAGCGGCGCCGGGTGATGCCGGGTGTGGCGCGTCGGCGCCACCCGGCGTTGAATTGTGCGGCGCAGCAATATCCCCTTGATGCAGCCTGCCTGCAACCTTACAGTATTGAGCAGGTGCGAAACGCCGGTGGTCAGCCCGGCAGCGCCCGTCCTCTCAAGACGTCACAGACGGGAGGATCCGTCGAGAGGTTGTCAGAAACCAGCATGGCTCGGAGCGTACAACCATGAACGGATTCAATCAAAACACGGCGCCGCGTCATCGCGTCGACGGCGCCGCCTATGTCACCGGACCGGTGCGGTCCCGACGGCGGGATCGCGGCTTCGCCGCTTGGCTCAAGCGCACGCTCAGGGCGTGGCGTGCGGTGTTCCGCGGCCCCGGCCGGCAGATTCCCGAGGCCGTCCTGCACGGCCGCAACCGCTAGCAGTCATCCGCCGACCTGCGGGTCGGCAGGGGCAGGTGCCGGGTGACCCGGTTGAGGTCGCCCGGTAAGGCCGGCGCGCACCGCACGCAAGCGACCGCGGGACGAACCGTGGCAGCCTTCCGGTGCGGGGCCAAGGCCCGTGTGATAAATTTCCCACAATCGGCCATAATCCGTTTCCGTGGCGTCGTCGGGCCCGTTATGCCCCTGCGGCGAGGCGTGGGCGGGTGCCAACCGTGTGATGGGTTGACGTCACTTCTGAGCCGAAAAAACGCGATAAAAATGCGATTCCGTCGCGTTGAGTCACGGTTTTTTCGGCTAACCTTTTGGTAGGAAAAGAAACATTGGGATGAGCGGCGCGACTCTGTATGCATTTGTTATCAAAAGTATACATTTTGGGATTTTTATCGTTTAGAATCAATAGCATAGGGTTTTGGTGTCCGATTGGATCCGGGGCCGCGAAAAGATAACCGAGAACATTGGCATGTCCTGCAGGGCGCGTCAAGGAATTTTAACCTGAGTCACCCTGCCGGCGGCCCCGTGGCCGGAACCCCATGCCCGGACCCCATGCCCGGACCCCATGCCCGGACCCCATGCCCGGACCGGCGGCCCGCTGAGGGTCATGTCCTGATCCCACGGAAACCGGACCGGCTTGGAACTGACGTGATTGAAACAATCAGCCGCTGTCCGCGACATCCTGGTGAAACGCGCCTCGGGCATCCTGCCCTCGTTAGTGAAGGATCGACAGCCTGGGAGCATGAGGTCATGGGCGAGGTGGGTACTGCAGGCGACGGAAATCACACAATGTGCGAGATGGGCCGCTCGGTCAGAGCGAAACTGATGCTGACCACCGCGATCGCCGTGGCGCTGGCTGGGATTGTCGGCGCCGGCGCCGCCATCGGCTATTCGGCCGAGGCCCGGTCCGCGAACGCGGCTCCGGCACCGCTCCGAACGACGGCTGTCGGCTCATCGGGAGCGGACGCCGACCGGTTGCTCATGGCCGTGGGCTGGGGTGCGACGTGCGGTGCACCGGCGCGGTCAGGCGTAGCCGGGCTCAAGCCGGGCCTGCAGCTGGCCAGCATTGGCATGACGGCCGAGTTCATCGAATCCGACCCGCCACTTTACGACAATCTTGGCGATCTCTCCTTTTCGATCACCACAAGTCAGCCGCTGGCACAGCGATACTTCGATCAAGGGCTGCGGCTCGCGTACGCCTTCAACCATGCGGAAGCGCGGCGAGCGTTTCGAATGGCGCAACGGCTGGATCCGGCTTGCGCGCTCTGTTTCTGGGGCGAAGCGCTGGTGCTTGGCCCGAACATCAACGCACCGATGGACGAGGGCGCGGTGGCACCGGCACTGGCCGCCCTGATCCGGGCCGAGCAGCTGGCCGCGAACGCGACCGAGCGTGAACAGGCGCTGATCGCCGCATTATCCGAGCGCTACGCGGCGGATCCGCCCGCGGACCGGGCTTCCTTGGACAACGCCTACGCCGACGCGATGGCGGACGTCGCCGCCCGTTTTCCAGAGGATTCCCACATCGCCGTGCTGGCGGCCGAAGCGATGATGGACACGCAGCCGTGGAATTACTGGGAAGCGGATCAGGAAACGCCCAGGGGACGCACCGAGGCGATCATCGCGCTTCTGGAACGGGTGCTTGCCGCCGAGCCGGACCACGCCGGGGCGATTCATCTGTACATCCACATGACCGAGGCGTCGGTCACGCCGCAGCGGGCGGAACCCTATGCGGACCGGCTGGGCGCCCTGATGCCCGGCGCCGGGCACATCGTCCACATGCCGGCGCATGTCTACTTCCGGATCGGCCGCTTCCGCGACTCGCTGGCGGCCAACATCGCCGCCGTGCAGGCTGACGAAGTGTATCTGAGCCAAGCTGATCCGGGCGGCATCTACGCCCACGGCTATTACCCGCACAACATCCATTTCGTGGTGGAGTCCGCGCGCATGGCCGGCGGCGCCGAGACCGCCGTTAATTATGCGGAAAAGCTGCACGATGCGTTGTCGGACTCCGTGACCCGCGAGCACGGCTGGCTTCAGGCCATCAAGGCGGCGCCGTATTTCGCCCATGCGCAGTTCAGCGACCCCGACACCGCACTGGCGGTGGCCGAGCCCAACCCCGAGTTTCCGTTCGTCAAGGCCATGTGGCACTACATGCGGGCGGTGGCGTTGGCGGGCGCGGGCGAGCTGAGCCAAGCTCGGGCCGAAGCGGCGGCCATCGGCACGGCGGCCGGCGCCGAGGCACTGGAAGCCCTGACCGCGGCCGGCCTGCCGGCAGCCCAAGTGGTGGCGATTGCCGGTCATGTGGCCGACGCGCGCATCGCCCGAAGTGAGGGCGATCTGGATGCCGCGGTTGACGCCTATCGCGCCGCGATCGAGATCGAGGACAGCCTTCCCTACATGGAACCACCGTTCTGGTACTTCCCGGTTCGGCAGTCGCTGGGCGCGGTGCTGCTGGCGCGGGGCGAGGCGGTCGCCGCCGAGCGCGCGTTTCGCCAAGCGCTGGCCCGGTTTCCCAACAACGCATGGGCGCTGTATGGCCTGATGCAGGCCGAGAAGGCGCAAGGCAAGGGTGATGCGGCCGCGATCACCGAGCAGGCATTCGCCAATGCCTGGATCGGCGGGCGGGCCGGCCCGTCCCTGGACCGCATGTAACAGGATGTCGATGTCGCCGGGTCGGACAACGACCAGCCTGGGGGGTGTGCCTCGCCGTCGCAAGCGGCGGGGCGCACATCCCCGCCGGCTCAGGACCTGTCCGGCGCGTACGGGTTGCGGCCTTGGCGCAGGTGCAGGCGGATGGGGATCCCGTCCAGGCCGAACGATTGGCGCAGCGCGCCCACAAGGTAGCGCACATAACTTTCAGGCAGTTCGGCGGCACGGCTGGCGAATAGGACGAAAGTCGGCGGCCGGGCCTTGACCTGGGTGATATAACGAAGGCGAATGCGCCGGCCCTGAACCTGCGGCGGGGGATGGTGCTCCACGACACCGGCCAGCCAACGGTTGAGTTCGCCCGTGGGCAGGCGAGTGTTCCAGGTCTCGTAAGCGGTTGCGACGGCAGTCAGCAACCGGTCCAGCCCCTTGCCGGTGAGCGCCGAAACGGGCTGGGTACGCACGCCTCGGGCCTGGGGGAGCGATCTCGCCAGTCGCTCATCGACGTCATCCCGCACCGCCAGAGGGTCTTGCACGAGATCCCATTTGTTGAGGGCGATCACCAGCGCCCGCCCTTCATCGAGGACCAGACTTGCGATCGTCAGATCCTGCCGGTCCAGCCCGGCCGTGGCATCGACGACCAGGACCGCCACATGAGCGAACCGGATGGCGCGAAGGGAGTCGGTGGCGGCTAGGCGCTCCAGCTTGCCGGTCACCTTGGCCTTGCGCCGGAGCCCGGCGGTATCCACCAGCCGGAACGGCCGTCCCCGCCAGGTCCAGGACACCTGGATGGCATCGCGGGTGATCCCGGCTTCCGGTCCGGTCAGCAGCCGCTCCTCCCCGATGAGACGGTTGATCAGGGTGGACTTGCCGACGTTGGGACGGCCGACCACGGCCAACTGCACAGGGCCGTCGCCATCCTCGCCCGGTGTTACCGCCAGCTCGGCGGCGGCGTCGACCAGGGGCCTGAGCGCCTGGTACAGATCCGCCATGCCTTCGCCGTGCTCGGCCGAGAGCGCCACCGGCTCGCCAAGGCCCAGCGCATAGGCCTCGAGCAATCCGGGCTCGGCGGCCCGGCCCTCGCATTTGTTGGCCACCAGAATCACCGGCTTGGCCGTCCGCCGAATGGCGGCGGCGAACACGCCGTCCAGCGGCGTCACCCCGGCACGGGCATCGATCAGCAGGAGGACCACATCCGCAGCGGCAACCGCGCTTTCGGTCTGGGCCTGCATGCGGGCGGACAGCGTGTCGCCGGCGGCTTCCTCCAACCCGGCGGTATCCACAACGGTGAAGTGGAGGTCGCCCAGCCGCCCCGGCCCTTCGCGGCGATCGCGGGTCACCCCGGGGGTATCGTCCACCAGGGCAAGCTTGCGTCCCACCAGACGGTTGAACAGGGTGGACTTGCCGACGTTGGGCCTGCCGACCACGACCACGGTAAAGGGCGAAGGATCGGGCCCGAGCACCGGCGATGCCTTTCGCCTAGCGGTAGGCGACGAGCTGAGCGTTCCGGCTCAGGAAGAACAGCGTGCCATCCGCCACTACCGGCGGGACGGTGACGCGATCGGGCATGTCAATGCGCCCCAGCAGTTCGCCGGTATAGGGTGACGCGGTGATCACTTGCCCGTGCGAGCCGGCCAGCACCAATCGGTCCGACACCAGCACCGGCCCGGTCCACTGAATCGGCCGGCGGCGGCGTTCCGGATCCTCGTAGGCCGGCAGAGCGGTGACCCAGCGCACCTGCCCGGTGGCGCGATCGAGACACACCAGCTCGCGGTTGGCACTGACGACGAAGACATGGTCTCCGGCCACCCAGGGCCGTTCCACCCCGCCGATGGATTCATCCCAGATACGCTGGCCGGTGCGCAGGTCGATGGCCGCCATGACACCACCGTAACTGACCGCCAGCACCAGGCCGCGATCGAGCACCGGTGCGGCGCGGACATGGGCGATGCTGCCGAGTTCATCGGTCCGGCGCATTGGCCCGAATGAATCGGTCCAAAGGACCAGACCGTTTTCCACCCGCAGCGCTGCCACTTCGCCTGAACTGAACGGCGCCACCACCACGCCGGCGTCCACAACCGGGCTGCCCCCCCCGACCAGGGCAGCCGTCTCGGCGATCCCCTGATAGGTCCAGAGTTCATTGCCATCCGACGCGGCCAGTGCATAGAGGATATTGTTCACGGTAATGACGAAAACCCGTCCCTCGCGCGCCGTCGGGGCCGCGCGCATGGGCGAGTCCAGCCGTCGGCGCCATAACTCCTCCCCGCTTTCGGCGTCGAGAGCGACCACATCGGCGAAACCGGTCGTGGCAAAGACGCGCCCCTGATCCACGGCGATGCCGCCCGGGATGTGCCCGCGCTCCCGCCGAGGCGCCAGCGCCGTCTGCCAGATCCGGGCGCCGCTGCCGGCATCGTGCGCGCCAACTCGATGATCGGCATCCATCACGAACACCCGACCGCCCGCGACCACGGGGGGCGGCAGGCGCGGCTGCGACCGGCTGGCGGAGCGGCCGATACTGGTGCGCCACGCCCGCGCGGGCAGATCATCGATCCACAAGTGATGCATGGCGCCGCTGGGGAAGCCAGCCGCTTGCGGCCACTCCGGGTTGTTGACCGGCGGCGGCAGCACGATCGGCTCTCCCGCCAGCGTGGGATCGACGGTGAGTTCGGTGCGGTCCAGCAGAATCGACAGGCGTTCACCGGGCAGCGGCGGTGCGTCCGGTTCACCGAACCAGCGCCCGCACCCGGCGAGGACCAGCAGTGCGGCCGCGACCAACGCCAACCGGGTCAGACCGGCGCGCACCCGCGGTCGCTTACCCGCCATCGATCTGGGCCAGCATGTTTTCGGCCCGGGAGCGTGTCCCGAGCGGCGCTCGCAGGTCGCCGGCCAGAGCGGCGAAACGAGTCCGGGCCTGGTCATGCTCCCCCGCCTCGAGGTGCAGATGCGCAACCATCTCGCGTGCGGTGTAGCGCCACGGACGATCGTCGGTAGTGAGTGGCATCAGGCGCTGGCGCAAACCGGCGGCATCGGCTTCCGGCGACCGCAATTCGGTCAATACGGCGAGCAGGATGGCGAGATCGCGGTAGACCGGCTCCCGGGCCTCGGCCGCGAGCCGATTATAGGCTTCGACCGCCGCCGACACATCGCCCTGGCGCGCGAGCAGGGCCCCCTCCTGCAACCGGGCCACCACCTTGTAGCCGCCGGGGCCGTCGGTCGCGAGCGATTCAAAAACGATGGCAGCCGAGTCCGGATCGGTCTCGGCCAGCGCCAAAGCGCCGGCGAAGCGCTCCGCCGCCTCGGCCTGCGCGGATGCCGTGCGCTCCCGCCAGACCTCGTAGCCCACCACGGCCAGCACCAGGGCCACGGCGAGGGCGATCACATAGGCGCCATAACGCTTCCACAGGAGCGCATAGCGTTCCCGCCGGATGTCTTCATCGATCTCACGTAGCAGGCTGTCCGTCTGCGGGTCCGCCAAAAAACCTTCTCCTCAATAATCGGGCGCCTGGGCTCGGCGGCCCGGTTCCATGCGGCGTCCTAGGATCGCCATTTGATCGAGCAGCCGATGCTGGGGACCTGTTCGGTCGGGCCGCGCCCGGTCTCCGCCACCTGGCGCATGGCCTCGAACAGCTCCCGCCGGGCCCCTTCCGGGGCCGGCGCGCGGCCGGATTCGTCGAGCCGACCGCGGTATTGCAGCCGCAGCGCGGCATTGAAGCCGAAGAAATCCGGCGTGCACACGGCGCCGTAGGCGCGGGCGACCGCCTGCGTCCGGTCCACCAAGTAGGGGAACCGGAAGCCGTGGATCCGGGCGAATTCCTTCATGCGCTCGGGAGCATCTTCCGGATACCGGTCATAATCGTTGGGCATGATGGCGACGACCGCCAGCCCCAGCCCCTGCAGTGCATGGGCATCCCGGGCCAGACGGTCAGCGACGGCACGAACGTACGGACAATGGTTGCAGATGAACATCACCAACGTCCCCGATGCGCCCTTCAGGCAATCCAGGGTGTGCATGTGGCCATCCGCGTCCGGCAGGGTGAAATCCGGTGCGGGCCAGCCGAAATCGCAAACCGGTTGTTCCGTCGCCGCCATGTTCCGTCCTTGTTCCGTCCTCGGCCTTGTACCGTCGGGGCCGTGCCGTCGGTCGATCCCCTCAGGTCATGATTTATCCGATCGTCCTTACCCGACAACCGCCTCGCCGATCAACGCCGATGCCGGGCCACCCAACTGTGAATGGCCGGCACCGCGCGTGCCTTCACGGGAGGTTAACCGCCATGGCCCAGGATGGTGCGGGGCCGATCACATTGGACCCAGGAGCCGCTTCGCACCCCTCAGGGCAGGAGCCGTCGCGTGCGTATCGCCGCCGTCCTTACAGGGGCCCTGCTTGCCGCCGGCTGCGCCGAGATGGCGGGCGTTCAGGTCGCCGTGGTTGCCGGCACCGGCAAGACCATGGTCGACCACGTGATCTCGCTGGCGTCCGGCAAGGATTGTTCCGTCGTGCGGAAGGAACAGGGCCGGACCTACTGCCGGGAGGACGAGGCGGTGCCGGCCATGCCAGCGCACTGCTACCGCACCCTTGGCGCGATCGACTGCTATGCGGCACCGGACCCCGATGCCTCGCGGCGGCGCGCCGTGCCGGACGTGCCGTTGGCGGGTGAGTGAGGTCTCGCCGCGCCGCACGGCTTGCCGGCCCTGACGTCAGAGCAGACCGCTGCCGGCGATGCCGTCGAAGATGAACTGCACGGCGAGCGCCGCCAGCAGCACACCAACCACACGGGTGATGACGTTCTGGCCGGTGACGCCGAGAAACCGCTGAAGCTGCGCCGCCACCAGCAAGAGCCCGAGGGTGAGGGCCATCACCGCCAGCAGCGCCACCAGCACGGTGAGCTCCAGCAGCAGATTGCCTTCCGCTTCGGAGGCCAGCAGCACCGCCGCCCCCATCGCCGCCGGACCGGCGATCAGCGGCGTGGCCAGGGGGAAGACGGAGATGTCGCCCCGGCCCTCGGCCTCCGCCGTCTCCGCCGACGTGGTCCAGGTTA
>REEP01000059.1 GCA_007695045.1 Rhodospirillales bacterium
CGGACTCCAGGCCGCCCGGCGTGTCCATGCGCAAGACCACCACCTCGGCCCCCTGTTCCGCCGCGCGATCGATGCCGCGCACGATGTAATCGCTGGTGGCGGGCCCGATCGCGCCCTCGATCTCGAGGACGATAGCCGGCCCTCGCGTGGGCGCCTCCTGCTGTGCCTGGGCCAGCCCGAGAAGAGCCAAGCCCAACAACAGAATGGCCATGAACGAAGCGATCCTGGCGGGCTTCGTTCCGAATCGGCGGCGCACCGCGCAAAGCGTCATCACGTCCGTGTCGATCCTTCCGCCAGTCCCACTGGGGCGCGCCGAGGCCCGCCCGAATGGCCGTTGCTACCGGTTTGAGCTTGCCGCAGTGGTCGATCCTTTGGCCAACGCATCCAGGCCGGTGCGGTAGTTCGGGTAGGCCAAGCGAACGCCGAGGACTTCTTTGATCCGATCATTGCGAACCCGACGGTTGTCACGCCAGAAGGTCTGCGCCATCGGCGACATGTTCAAGGCGGCCTGTTCAAACGGCACCAGAGCAGGTGGCTTCCGATCCAGTAGCCGACACGCATACTCAACCACCGACCGCGGCTCGGCCGGCTCGTCATCACAAACGTTATATAGGGTCCCTGGTTCCGGCCGCGCCATGGAGGCTCTCAGGATGGTTGCGATGTCTTCCACATGGATGCGCGAGAACACGTGCCCCGGGCGGTCGATGCGGCGTGCTGTGCCGGCCAGCACCTGATCGATGGCGCTGCGGCCGGGGCCATAGATGCCGGCCAGGCGAAAAATGTGCACAGGCAGGCCATGACGCTGCTGCAGGCGTAGCCACGCCACTTCGCTGTTCACCCGGCGACGGCCGCGCTCCGAAGTCGGTTTGGTCGGTGCCGTCTCGTCCACCTCGGCACCGCCAGTGTCCCCATACACCCCCGTGGTGGAGAGGTAGCCGATCCAGCGCACGTCGCCGAAGGCGGCGAGATCGGCTCCGTGGCGGTCCAGGACGGGGTCGCCATGGGGGTCCGGCGGTACCGAACTCAGCACGTCGGTCACAGTGGCGAACGCCTCCCGTGGCGAAGGCAGAGGCCGGTCGCGGTCGAAGATCACGGCGCGGATGCCAAGTCGGGCCAGCCGGTCGCGCTTGTCCTCGGATCGGCAGGTGCCGGAGATTCGCCATCCTTCTTCGAGCAGGCGCTCCGCCAGGGTGTTGGCGCTGTATCCCAGTCCGAAACAGAAAAGATGCGGGGCGTTGCCGGCCAGGGCACGGCTCGTCACGATTCGGCTCTCTTTGATTGCACTGTCCGCGGACTCCTGAACCTAAAAGTCAAGGTCGGCGTAGGCCCGCGGAGGTGCCACGCCGGGAACAGTGTCGGCCAGCAGAGGCCGAAAGCTCGGCCGCGACTTAAGCCTGGCGTACCATTCCTTCGCACCCGGATGGTCTTCCCAGGGCACTGAGCCAAGGTAATCGATACACGAGAGATGTGCCGCTGCCGTCAGGTCGGCGAGGGTCAACCGATCGCCCGCAAGCCACGGGCGTCGGTCGGCGAGGTAGCCGATGTAATCCAGATGCGTGTGGATATTGGCGTGCCCGGCCCGGATGGCACTGGAATCGGGCTGACCGATACCGCTCAGACGCTTGACGATCTTTTCTCCCACAAGGTTGGCGGTTACCTCCGAGTCGAACTTGCGGTCGAACCAAGCGACCAGGCGCCTCGCTTCGGCGCGCGTTTCCGGGGTGGCGCCCAGCAGATCGGGGTCGGGCGCTACCTCGTCCAGATATTCCGAAATGGCGGTGGCATCGGCCAGGATGCGTTCGTCAGGTTCGATCAATACGGGGACTTCTCCGGCCGGGTTGAGTGCCAGGAACGCCCGTCGCCGCTGCCAGACCGGTTCAATCTCCAGGGTGAAGTCCAGACGCTTCTCCGCGAGGACCAGCCGGACCTTCCGGCACGCCGGTGACAGCCACAGGTGGTAAAGGGTACGCATGACAAGTCAATGGCACGGAAGACCACGGTTCGCAACCGGGCTTGGCCCCGCCGGGTTTCTTGGCAGGCTGGCCCACGACCGCCGGAGCCCCAGCCAACAACGACGCTGGTCGTGGCCGGCAGGTGGATTGACCGGACACCGTCCGTCTTTCCTATAATGTCGGGACTCTCGGTCACAGAGCCCCATCTCGCCGCTTGTGTCGTTCTGAACTTCTGGAGCCATGTCGCCAACAACCAAGCCCGTGCCACGCCTGACGTGCCTGACAGCGCCCTTATTGAAGCCTTTGGCCTGTGTCGTTGTCGTGGTCGCGGCCCTGGCGGGGGTCGCCGCCGCTGCGGCCGACAGCGGGCCGAGCGGATTGCCGCTGCCGCGATTCGTCAGTCTGCGCGCGGACGAAGTGAATCTCCGGGCCGGGCCCGGCACGCAATACCCGGTGGAATGGGTCTACCGCCGCCGCCTGCTGCCGGTGGAGATCGTCGCGGAGCACCACAACTGGAGGCGTATCCGGGACTGGCAGGGCGACCAAGGCTGGGTGCATCACAGCCTGCTGATCGGCCGGCGCAGCGTCCTGATCACGGGAGAAATGGCCGAGGTGCGGGCCACGCGGGAGCCGGGCAGCCGCCGTGTGGCGCGGGTTGAGCCCGGGGTGACCGGCATGCTGCTGACCTGCCCCGATCCGGGACCGTACTGTCGGGTCCGTTTCGGGCGAACCGAAGGTTGGTTGGCACGATCCGCCTTCTGGGGCAGCTACCCGGGGGAGATCGTCCGCTGACGGGGCGCCCGCGGTGGGCCCTGGTTGCCCGGCCCTCCGCCTAGCGATCGTCCAGGTCTGCGGCCAAGGCTGCGCGCACGGCCTCCGGCAGGGCCGCCATGTGATCGTATTTTGCGTGCGTCACCGACAGTACGGCGCGTGTGCCCGGTTGCTTTAACGCCTGTCTCTGCTGCGGCGCGAACGGAAACTTGAGGAAATGGACGGAGGACGTCTTGCCCGCTTCGGTGGTCCGTTCCACATCCTCCTCCGGCACGGCGGCGATCGTGTCCCCGTCGATGGTCAGTGTCACCGCCTCCTCGATTCCGCCAAGCTCGGCCAGTACCCGGGACCGACGTACGGGTTCCTCAATCTCGATCATCATGGTGGCGACCAGGTTGCTGCCGTCGGGGATGAGTGGGGCATAGGCGCTCAGTTCATCCTCGATCTGCGCCTCGCCACCCTTCTCGATGCGCAGCATCTCGTGGATCTGGTGCCACATCGTGTCGAAGTTCTCGAAATAGAAGGTGACATCCGGCCCGACCGAAAGCCGGCGGTTGCGCTTCAGCGCGGTGACCGCGGCCCGGCGCTGGTCGCGGACTTTCTCATAGTCGTCCAGTGGCATGATGTCATCGCGGGTGATCTCTCGCTTGCTCACGGCTTGCAGCTCCATTCCGGTGGTGTGCGTGCACAGGCCCTCTACAGGCCGTAGGCACGGGCCATGATCTGGATGGGGTGAGACACCGGCGCCACCGTCGGTGGCGACCCGGCCTGTTTCTCCATCATCTGAATGATGTGATCCCGGGCCAGCGGGCATTCGGACACCACATACCGGTTGGCATCCTCCAGGGCTTGGCGCGCCACCGGCCGGCCCACCTTGAGGGCCACCTCGAAGTTGTCCTTCATCACGCCCCACGATCCGCCGTGACCGGAACACCGTTCGATCACCTTCACATCGGTCTCCGGTAGCAGGCGCAGGAGATCGGTCGCCTTCTGTCCCATGTTCTGCGCCCGGGCGTGACAGGCGATGTGCACGGTGACGCCGCCGTCGAGCGGCCGCATGCCGTCGGCCAGTCCTTCCTTCCGGGCGATGTCGACGACGTATTCGGCGGCATCGAAGGTCGCCTGGCTCAGGGCCTTGACCGCCTCGTCCTCAGGTTCGATCAGCGGCCATTCGAACTTCATCATCAGGCTGCACGAGGGCACCAGGGAAATAACGTCGTACCCCTTGTCGACCCACGGACGGAGGGCGCCGGCGATCTTTCGCGCGCTTGCGGCAACGCGTTCGAGATCGCCGTGCTCCAACTGCGGCATGCCGCAGCAGGCCGGATAGACCACTTCCGTTTCCACGCCATTCCGGGCCAGGATGCCGCGGAGCGCCGTGCCGATGTCCGGGTTGTTGTAGTTGGCGAAACAGGTCGCGTAGATCACCGCCTTGCGGCCGAACGCCGGTGCATTCCGGTCGACTGCCGGGCTTTCCTTGCGGGCGCGCGCAGTCAAGGTCCTGCCGTGATAGCGCGGCAGCGCCGCGTCGCGATGGACGTGCCCGACGCGCTCCAGCAGCGGGCGGGTCACCTTGTTGCCGCACTTGGAGGCCCAGTTGGCGAGCGGTGCTGTGCGGGTGGCCAGCCGACCGTTGCGGTCCGTTTCGGTCAGTTGGCGCTCCACAAACGGCACCCGGCCCTGCTTGTGCTCGAACGCGCGGTAGCGCAGCATCAGGTGCGGAAAGTCCAGGTCGAACTCGTGCGGGGGCACGTATGGACACTTGGTCAGGAAACACATGTCGCACAGCGTGCAGGCATCCACCACCGGCTTGAACCCGTCGCTCGATACGGAATCCAGCTCGCCGGTTTCCGATTCATCGATCAGGTCGAACAGCCGCGGAAACGAATCGCACAGATTGAAGCAGCGTCGGCATCCGTGGCAGATGTCGAAAACGCGGCGCAGTTCCGCGTCCAGTTTCGCTTCGTCATAGTAGTCCGGCTCCCGCCATGGGATGACGTGGCGGGTGGGGGCATCCAAGCTGCCTTCGCGCATCGTGACTGATCCTGTCCGTCGCCTGGAGAACGACGTTTCGCGTAAATGATCTGCCCAACAGAGATGGATGTTTTGGGGGCCGGTCAGAAACGCGGCCCCCAAAGGTTCAGTCGGTCAGGGACCGACCCTTACTCCATGGTGTCGAGGGCCTTCTGGAAGCGGCCGGCGTGGGACTTCTCGGCCTTGGCCAACGTCTCGAACCAGTCGGCGATTTCTTCAAACCCTTCATCGCGTGCGGTCTTCGCCATGCCCGGATACATGTCGGTGTACTCGTGGGTCTCTCCGGCGATGGCGGCCTGGAGATTGTCAGAGGTCACGCCGATCGGCAGGCCGGTGGCAGGATCCCCGACTTTCTCCAGGAACTCCAGGTGACCGTGCGCATGCCCGGTCTCGCCCTCGGCGGTGGACCGGAACACGGCAGCGACATCGTTGAAGCCTTCGACGTCTGCCTTTTGCGCGAAATACAGGTAGCGACGGTTGGCCTGGGACTCGCCCGCGAACGCTTCCTTCAGGTTTTCTTCCGTCTTGGAACCCTTGAGGTTTGGCATCGATCACTCCTTCACCCGGTCAAAACCAAGCGCCCCTTGATGGGACGCGCGGCATTCATGGTTTTTGCACAACCACTATGCGACCGGGGGTCGAGGGGTGTCAAGCAGTTTC
This sequence comes from Rhodospirillales bacterium, assembly GCA_007695045.1. Taxonomy (GTDB): domain Bacteria; phylum Pseudomonadota; class Alphaproteobacteria; order Rhodospirillales; family Defluviicoccaceae; genus REEP01. The sequence goes on from REEP01000059.1 coordinate 5,418, forward strand.
AAACCGCTCTAAACTTCCCCACAACCCTCTGATAATAAGATGGATTATCGTTTCGGGGTGGGCGCCTTCTCGCGCACGCGGACGATCACGTCGACACGCGAAACATCGGTGCCCTCGGGAGGTGGCGGAAGTTCGGTGACGGCCACCTGGTCGGCCGGGATGTCTTTGAGGCGGCCGGAGGATTCGAAAAAGAAATGATGGTGTTCACAGGTCTTTGTATCGAAGTAAGACCGGGTGCCATCGGCCAGAATCTCCCGGAGGAGCCCCGCCGCGGTGAACTGATGCAAAGTATTATACACGGTGGCCAGCGACACCTGCACCCCGGCGGCTTCGGCCTCGGCGTGCAGCATTTCGGCGGTGACGTGGCGATCGCCGCTTTCGAACAGCAACTTGGCAAGGGCGAGCCGTTGGCGCGTCGGCCTGAGGCCGGCATGGCGAAGGATTTCAAGGACCTGGGCGTAGGGCCGATCACGCTGCATGCCCGTTAACATGAACCCGCCCGGCTCAGGTGACAAGAGCCCAAGACCAGCTTTTGACGGCGTTTTTTTTTACGGGTACGCGTCATCACCCCTCAGCCCGCGACGAATCACTTGGCCAGGTGCCGTTGGTTGTTATCGCTACGATGCGCCATTGCCGCCGCCAAAGCCCTTGAACCGCAAGCCTGAGCCGTCGCGGCGGCGCTTATGGGGCGCGACGGCGGTTCATCGCTGCTATATTGCCGGGCATGGACGACCCTTTCGAACTCAGCGACACCCCGAGTACGCCGTCCGCCCGAGCCGCTCCGGGGCCCGCACCGGTAACGGCCGTCCGGTCGCCCACCTATCTCGATGCGCTCAACCCGACCCAGCGCGAATCGGTGGAGGCGACGGAAGGCCCGGTGCTCATCCTGGCTGGCGCCGGAACCGGCAAGACGCGGGTCCTCACTACCCGGTTGGCCCATATCCTGGCCCAGGGCAAGGCGCGGCCATGGCAGATTCTGGCGGTGACCTTCACCAACAAGGCGGCGCGGGAAATGCGAGAGCGGGTGGCCGAACTGGCCGGCGCCGCGGTGGAGGGCTGGTGGCTCGGGACGTTCCATGCCATCGGTGCCCGCATCCTCCGCGTTCACGCCGAAGCCGTCGGGCTCAAGTCGGGTTTCACTATCCTGGATACCGACGATCAGCTACGCCTGATCAAGCAGCTGCTGGAAGCCCGCAACGTCGATCCCAAGCGCACCCCGCCCCGGGCGGCCCTCGCCATCATCCAGCGCTGGAAGGATCGCGGACTGACCCCCGACCGGATATCCGAGGCCGAGGGCGCGGAGGCGATGGACGGCTTGGCCCTGCCGCTGTACCACGATTACCAGGCGCGGCTGGCCACCGTGAACGCGGCCGACTTCGGCGACCTGCTGCTGCACGGCCTCACCCTGTTCCGCAGTGCGCCGGACGTGCTGGCGCGCTACCAGCGGCAGTTCCGCTACATTCTGGTGGACGAGTACCAGGACACCAATGTGGCGCAGTATTTGTGGCTACGGGCGCTGGCCCAGGGGCATCACAACATTTGCTGCGTCGGCGATGACGATCAGTCGATCTACTCCTGGCGTGGCGCCGAGGTCGGCAACATCCTGCGCTTCGAGCATGACTTCCCCGGTGCGCGCGTGATCCGCCTGGAACACAACTACCGCTCCAGCCCGCATATCCTGGCCGCCGCCTCCGGCCTGATCGCCCACAACCGCAGCCGCCTCGGCAAGACGCTCCGCACCGACCGCGGCGCAGGGGACAAGGTGCTGGTGCGGGGGGTCTGGGACGGCGACGACGAAGCCCGCATGGTGTGCCAGGAAGCGGAACGCTTGACCGGTTGTGGTCACCGCCTGTCCGAGATGGCGATCCTGGTGCGTGCCGGCTTCCAGACCCGGGCATTCGAGGAACGGATGATCACCATCGGTATGCCCTACCGGGTCATAGGCGGCCTCCGCTTCTATGAGCGCCAGGAAATCCGCGACGCCATCGCCTACCTCCGGGTGGTGTTCCAGCCGGGTGACGACCTCGCGTTCGAACGCATCGTGAATATGCCCAAGCGCGGCATCGGCATCGCGAGCCTCCGCGCCATCCACACCCTGGCGCGTGCCGAGAGCCTTCCGCTCACGGCGGCGGCGGAACGCCTGATCGAGACCGATGAACTCAAGCCCGCCGCCCGCCGGGCGCTGGCCCGTCTGCTCGCCGACCTTGCCCGCTGGCGCGATGATGTCCCCCGTGTGCCCGGGCCGGAACTCACCCGCCGCATCCTGGACGAATCCGGCTATACGGCCATGTGGCAGCGGGATCGCAGCCCGGAAGCGCCGGGCCGGCTGGAAAACCTCAAGGAACTGGTCTCGGCGCTGGAAGATTTCGACAGCATCCCGGGATTCCTTGAGCACGTCAGCCTGGTCATGGAAAACGACGAGAACGGCATGGCCGATAAGCTCACGCTGATGACCTTGCATGCCGCCAAGGGGCTCGAGTTCGACACCGTGTTCCTGCCCGGCTGGGAGGAAGGGCTGTTCCCCCACCAGCGGGCGTTGGATGAAGGCGGCACCTCAGGCCTGGAGGAGGAGCGACGCTTGGCCTATGTGGGCCTGACCCGGGCCCGGCAGCGCGCGGTCATCTCCTATGCCGCCAACCGTCACGTCTACGGCTATTGGCAGAACCCCATGCCATCCCGCTTCATCGGCGAACTCCCTGAAGATGCAGTGGATACGGTGGTGGCGACCGGGCTCGCGGCTGGGCCTGCCGCGCGACGCCCGCAGGAGGCGTCGGCGGAACCGTTGATGGAACCCGAGACAGGTAACGCGGTTGTTACGGGTGGGCGGTCGCGTCGCGCTGCCCGGGTGATCGAGGGCGTGCCCTATCGAAGCATACCGCGGTCGGCGGCGACGGGGCCATTTCATCCGGGCCAACGCGTGCGGCACGGCACCTTCGGCGAGGGTCAGGTCGTGGCGGCCAGCGGCGACGTTCTGGAGATCGCGTTCGATTCCGTCGGCACCAAGCGCATCGTCCAGAGTTTTGTCGAGTTGGTAGCCTGACGACGGGACCATGACCTGACATGCGGCGCGCCTTCGCCGCGTTCCCTGGCTGCGCCGGCTGTGCCGTGGCGGCCTGAACGTCAGCCACAGAGGAGAGATGGCATGATCATTCGGACAGTCATGTTCTCGGCCGCCGCCGCGGCCCTGATCGCCGGCGGCTTCGTCGCCGCCGCCACAGCCGACACCGCCGACAGCACCAAGACCGCCGAGGCCCGAATGATCGACCGGGACGGCAACAGCGTCGGCACCGTCACCCTCCGCCAGACCCATCACGGCACCCTGTTGCACGCGCGCCTTCACGGCCTGCCGCCTGGGGTGCGGGCCTTCCACATCCACGAGACCGGGCTGTGCGAGCCGCCGGACTTCGCTTCCGCCGAAGGCCATTACAACCCTACGGGCGACAAGCACGGCTTCCTGGCCGAAGAGGGGATGCACGCTGGTGACATGCCCAATATCCACATACCGGAGAGCGGCGAGTTGGAGATCGAGGTGCTCGCGCACATGGTCGATCTCGATGACAACCTGTTCGACGCTGATGGTTCGTCGATCGTCATCCACGAAGGTGCGGACGATTACAAGACCGATCCCGCCGGCGCGGCCGGTCCCCGCATCGCCTGCGGCGTGATCGAGCGGTAGCGGCCCACCTTTCGCCGTTGCTCTTCGTCTCTGCTCTTCGTCAATGTTGCGCAGCAGCCCGGCCGGCGAGTAGCGTCCCGCTTGCGGCGGCCGGGCTCCGTCCCGGCCATGGTGGGCCCGCTTGGCGGAACCGGCAGACGCAACGGACTTAAAATCCGTTTCCTTCGGGAGTGGGGGTTCGAGTCCCCCAGCGGGCACCATGCGCACGCTTCAAAAAGGTCTGATACTGCCACGACCGCATACCCGCCCGGCCCACAGAGTCGGTCGGAATAGCCGAAAGCGTCTTCCGACGGATGTCATCGGACCGAGCCGAAGCCATCCGTCGGATTGTGCTCTTCTTCAACCCGCCCGACGCGCTGTAGCTATACAGAGGCCCATACCTGCGGCCGATCACGCTTCACGGCGATGCCGAACAGCGCGAACAAGGCGGTCGTCAGCATCAGCATCGCTGCTGGAACCGGGATCGAATCCGGTTCCACAAAACCCTCAACCCGGAGAACGCGATCCGAGCCGGTGGCAAAGAAGCTGGTTGACCGGCCAGCGGGCGGTGAACAGAGCACCCTCCGGCCCGAACGTGACGCCACCGTCATTGTACGCGCCCACATTTCCGAAGGGAGTGAGAGCACCTGAGGAACCGACGATGCCGCTGTCGTCCCCCGGCCGGACATTGATCGTGTGGAGGCGGCCACTTGCGGTATTGGCGGAACGAGACCTGTCGGGCACGTGGCGCGTGACGAAAAAAACCCTCCCGCGCTGCCGCGGGAGGGGATCCGAACAAGTGCGAAGTGGAAGGGGACGACCGGTCAGCCGAGGGCCTGGACGATCTCTTCGGTCATCTTCTTGGCGTCCCCGAACAGCATCATCGTCTTCTCGCCGAAGAACAGCGGGTTGTCCACGCCGGCATAGCCGGAGCCCATGGACCGCTTGATGAACAGCACCGTCCCTGACTTGTCGGCATCGAGGATCGGCATGCCGTAGATCGGGCTGGTCTTGTCGGTCCGCGCCGAGGGGTTGGTGATGTCGTTGGCGCCGATGACGTAGGCAACGTCGGCGGTGGAGAACTCGTGGTTGATCTCCTCCAGTTCGAACACCTCGTCATAGGGCACATTGGCCTCCGCCAGCAGCACGTTCATGTGCCCCGGCATGCGCCCCGCCACCGGATGGATGGCGTACTTCACCTCAACCCCTTCCTCCTTGAGGAGGTCGGCCATCTCCCGCACCGCGTGCTGGGCCTGGGCCACCGCCATGCCATAGCCGGGGATGATGATCACCTTGCCGGCGTTCTTCATGATGAAGGCGGCGTCCTCGGCACTGCCGGCCTTGACGCTGCGATCGCCCGCTGCCGCCGATGGCCCCGCGGTCTCGCCGCCGAAGCCGCCCAGCAGCACGTTGAAGATGGAGCGGTTCATCCCCTTGCACATGATGTAGCTGAGGATGGCGCCGGCCGAGCCGACAAGAGCCCCGGTGATCACCAGCGCCGGGTTCTGCAGGGTGAAGCCGATGCCGGCAGCCGCCCACCCGGAGTAGGAGTTCAGCATCGACACCACCACCGGCATGTCGGCACCGCCGATCGGAATGATCAGCAGGAAGCCGATGGCAAACGCCAGCAGCACCAGCAGCCAGTAGGCGCTGTAGGACTCGGTGGCGCTGAAGATGATGATCAGGAGGACGATCAGCGCCCCGATCACCGCGTTCAACGGATGCTGGAACGGGAAGATGATGGGATTGCCGCTCATCAGGCCCTGGAGCTTGAGGAAGGCGATCACCGAACCGGAGAAGGTGACGGCGCCGATGGCGGTGCCGAGCGCCATCTCGATCAGGCTGGCGGCGTGGATGTTGCCGACCACGCCGATCCCGTAGGCTTCCGGGTGGTACAGAGCCGCGGTCGCCACCAGCACGGCGGCCATGCCGACCAGGCTGTGGAACCCGGCGACGAGCTGCGGCAATGCCGTCATCTGGATGCGGAGCGCGATCATCGTGCCGACCGTGCCGCCGATCAGTACCCCCGGGATGATCAGCCAGAAGTTGACCACGCCCGGCAGGGATATCGTCGCGACCACCGCGATCGCCATGCCGGAGATGCCGAAGATGTTGCCGCGGCGGGCGGTTTCCGGCGAGCTCAGACCGCGCAACGCCAGAATGAAGAGGACGGCCGCAATGAGATAAGCGAACCCGGTGATTTCCGTAACGCCCATGATCAGGCCCCCCTCACTTCCTTACTTTTTTCTTGTACATCGACAGCATCCGCTGGGTGACGATGAAGCCGCCGAAGATGTTCACCGAGGCGATCGTCACGGCGAAGAAGCCGAGGATGCTGGAAAAGTCGATGTGCGAGGGACCTGCCGCCAGCAGGCCGCCGACGATGATCACCGACGAGATCGCGTTGGTGACGCTCATCAGCGGCGAATGCAGCGCCGGCGTGACGCTCCACACCACATAGAAACCGACGAACACCGCCAGCACGAACACTGTGAACAGCGACAGGAACTCGCCGCCGGTGGCGGCCAAATCCGGTGCGGTCACCAGCATCGTGGTGTCGACGGCGAAGCGGGCCGCCTGCTCGGCGAGCCGGGCGGCTTCGACCGCGATCTGCTGCGCCTGTTCTACGAGCCTTTCCGGATCCATGGGTCAGCTCCCCTCCCCTGTCAACATGGGGTTCACCACCTTGCCGTCCCGGGTCACCAGGGTACCCTTGACGGTCTCGTCATCCCAATCGAACTTGAGGGTCTTGCCCTCCTTGTCGATGTGCGGGTTGATGAAGTTCAGCAGGTTCTTGGCGAACAGGGTGCTCGCGTCCTTGGCGATCCGGCCGGGGAAGTTGGCATGGCCGACCAGCTTGACGCCGTGCTTCACCACCACCTTGCCCAACTCCGACAACGGACAATTGCCGCCGGCTTCGACCGCGAGATCGACAATCACCGAACCGGCGCGCATGGTCTTGAGCATGTCCTCGGTGACCAGCACCGGCGCCGGCTTACCCGGGATCAGGGCAGTGGTGATGACGATGTCCTGCTTCTTGACGTGCTCGGCGACCACTTCCGCCTGCTTGCGCTTGAAGTCCTCGGACATTTCCTTGGCGTAACCGCCCGACGTCTCCGCCTCCTTCATCGCCGCCTCGTCGACGGTGATGAACTTGCCGCCCAGGCTTTCCACCTGCTCCTTGGTGGCGGGGCGCACATCGGTGGCGGTGATCACCGCACCCATGCGCTTGGCTGTGGCGATCGCCTGCAGGCCGGCAACGCCGACGCCCATCACGAACACCTTGGCAGGCGCAACGGTGCCGGCTGCGGTCATCATCATCGGCAGGGCGCTGTGGAACTCGGCGGCACCATCGATCACCGCCCGATAGCCGGCCAAGTTGCTCTGGCTCGACAGGATGTCCATGGACTGAGCCCGCGAAATCCGCGGCATCAGTTCCATGGCAAAGGCCGTGATGCCGGCCTTGGCATATGCCTCGACCTCTTCCCGGTGGATCAGGGCGCCGAGGTGGCCGATGAGGATCGCCCCCGACTTCATCAGGGCAAGTTCGTTGGCATCGCCCTCGAGGATCGGCCGCTGAATCTTGAGAACGACGTCGGCATCCTTGAGGGCGGCCGCCTCATCCTGCGCAATGGTGGCGCCGACATCCTGAAATTCCTTGTCGGTCAGCGACGCGGCCGCACCGGCCTCTGACTCGACCACGACGTCAAAACCGAACCCGACCAGCTTCTTGGTAACGTCCGGCGAGATTGCGACGCGGGTCTCGCCCGGCATTCGCTCCCTGGGTATTGCTATCTTCATGTTTGGAGTCCCCCGCGCTCTCCCTGGAGGAAAGTGTGCGGCACGGGTTATGCACGCTCCCGCCATCCGGCACAAGGGGGCCCCGGGCAAAAACCGGTCTCCGCTGGACAAAAAGCGCCAAGCCGCAAGCCCTGGTGTGAAAGATACCGAACCTGGTGCGCGCCATGCGCGGTTGCGGCCGGGGTGCGGCCGCTTGCTGCCGAGGGCAGTGCCAACCGCTTCCACCGTCCGGTTGCCGTGGCCGGATCGGCCTCATAAGATGCGTCGCTTTTCCAACCCTCAGCGACGGGCGGCGGCATGGATATCAAGGATCACATCCGGAGCGTTCCCGACTTTCCCAAGCCGGGCATCCTGTTCTACGACATCTCCACGCTGCTGGCGCATGCGGATGCGTGGTCGGTGGCCATGGGCCGTCTGGCCAAGGCGGTGGGCCGGCAACGTCCCGATATTCTGGCCGGTGTCGAATCGCGCGGCTTTCTGGTGGCGGCCCCGCTCGCCCTCAAGCTCGGCCTCGGCTTCGTCATGGTACGCAAGCGCGGCAAGCTGCCCGGGCCGACCATCCCTTACGAGTACGCCCTGGAATACGGCTCCGACACCATCGAGGTGCAGGCGGATGCCATCGAACCGGGCCAGAAGGTCGTTGTGCTGGACGATCTGCTCGCCACCGGCGGCACCCTCGCGGCCGCCATCCAGCTGTTCCGCAACATCGGTGCCGAGGTGGTGGGCAGCGCCTGCATCATCGAACTGCGCTTCCTGGGCGGCCGCAGCAAGGTCGACGTGCCGTTCACCGCGCTGGTCAGCTACGACCAATAGCCCTGCCGGTATCGCCCCGGGTATCCGCCGCCGACAAGGCCAGCGCCGCAATCTTCTGCATCAGCGTCGGCAGCGGTTCCCCTGCCAGCGCATCGATCCCGACCCAGCGACCGTCGGGGACGGCGGGTGCGGCCGCCACCCGGGCGGCCACCACCGTCAGTTCGAGCCGGAAATGGGTGAACACGTGAATGACCGGCGTGGACATGCGACGCCACTGCGCCTTGAGCGGAGCATGGGCGGTGGCTTCCCGGTGCGGCCATGGCCGCGCCCGCCACGGCGTCGACGGCACCTCCATCATGCCCCCCAGCAACCCCGACGGCGGGCGCCGGCGCAGCAGCACGGTATCTCCCGGGCCGGTGATCCAGAAGGCGACGCCATGGCGCACCGGCCGCGCCGCCCGCGGCGCTTTCACCGGGTAACGCTCGGGGGTTCCGGCGATGTTGGCGCGGCAGTCCTGTGCCCACGGGCAGGCGTCGCAGCGGGGTTGGCGCGGCGTGCACACGGTTGCACCCAGGTCCATCAGCGCCTGGGCGAAATCGCCCGGACGCCGATCCGGCAGCAGGGCGCGGGCGTGCCGCTCAACCAGGTCCCGGCCGGCCGGCATAGCCAAGTCCAGGGCGGACAGGCGGCTGATCACCCGAATCACGTTGCCGTCCACCGCCACCGCAGGGCGATCGAACGCGATCGCGGCGATGGCGGCGGCGGTGTAGGCGCCGATGCCGGGCAGCGCCCGCAACCCGTCCTCACTGTCGGGAAAGCCGCCCACGGCCGCGACCGCGCGGGCTGAGGCATGCAGGTTGCGCGCGCGAGCGTAGTATCCGAGCCCCCGCCACGCCACCAGGATCTCGTCAAGACTGGCCGCCGCCAAGTCGGCGACGCGAGGCCAGCGTGCCGTGAAGCGTCCAAAATACGGCGTGACCGTCGCCACCTTCGTCTGTTGCAGCATGACCTCGCTGAGCCAGACATGGTACGGGTCAGGCCGAACGCCCGGTGGTGCCCGCCAGGGCAAGTCTCGCCGGTTGGCGTCGTACCAAGTGAGCAGGCGCCGGCCCAACTCGGGCCGCACAGGTTCAATTCCGGAACCTCGCGAGGATGTGACCGTCGCAGGCATCGGGCCGTCCGCTTCCGCGTTGTGTTCGTCGCGGCCCGACCGTAGCATGACCACCGAAGGGATTGTCATCCCGGCATGAACGCGGCCGTGCGAAATCCGGCCATGTCAGAAGGCGCATCGATGGCTTGGGGTCCAAGAGCGATCGCGAGCGCGGTTGCCAAGACGACGGCGCCGGTGTTCCGCAAGCGTGGGCTCGCCGATGGCCTTGTCGTCGCCGAATGGCGAGCGGTGGTGGGCGAGCGGCTGGCGGCGGTCAGTGCTCCCGAACGCTTGGTGTTTCCGCCGCGCCGCCGCCAGGGCGGTACGTTGCGCCTGCGCATCGCTTCGAGTGCCCTGGCGTTGGAAATCCAGCATCTGCAACCCCAAATCCTCGAACGGATCAACGGCTATTTCGGCTATCCGGCTGTGGCCCGGATCCAGATCGTGCACGGCCCCCTGCCAAAGCGCGCTGTCCCCCGCCGGCCCTCGATTCGCGACCTGACCCCGTCGGAAGCGGCCCGGATGCAGCGCGTCGTGGACGGCATTGACGACGCCGACCTGAAAGCGGCGGTGAGCCGGCTCGGACAGGCTGTTCTTGGCCGCAACGCTGAGGTTTGAGGCGGTTCGCATCCTCCGCCACGCGGGATTCCGCGGACCCTCCCGGCCTCTGCGTTCCATGAACGTTCACGCCGGCTGAGGCGGCAGCTTGCCTGGGCGCAGGTCACGCCCGTATAGTCATCAACATCTTGTGGACGGAGAAGGCCTCGTGCGCCACCTGATACGCTTCTTTGGTTTGGTCCTGCTTGTAGCGACGGTCGCCGTCGGCGCAGCCGAGGCCACCGGCCCGCGCGCTGAACAGCGCGTGCTGGGCGATCCCGACGCGCCGGTCACCCTGATCGAGTTCTCGTCGCTCACCTGCCCGCATTGCGCCACCTTCCATGTGGAGACCCTGCCCCGGATCAAAGCCGCATACGTGGACACCGGCAAGGTGCGTCTGGTCTACCACGATTTTCCGCTTGATCCATTGGCGCTGGCGGCGGCGATGACGGCGCGCTGTGTTCCGCCCGAGCGCTACTTCGGTTTTCTCGAGATGCTGTACGCCAACCAGGCGCAATGGGCCCGCAGCCAGGATCCGCTCCGGGAGCTGGAGCAGATGGGGCGCCTCGCCGGTCTGTCGCCCACCGGCCTGCGCGAATGCCTGAATGACCAGGCGCTTCTGAACACGATACGCTCACGCCAGGCCGAGGCCGAGCGTCAGCATGACATCACCTCCACGCCGAGCTTTGTCATCAACGGCAGCAAGCTCGTTGGCGCCCAGCCGTTCGAGCGTTTTGAGCAGGCGATCGAGCAGGCGCTGGCCGCCGCACCATCCGTCGATCCCGCCACCTTACGCGAAACCACGCCGGACCGGGCTCGACCCGACGCGTCGGCAGGGGCGTCGCGGCCGACCACGACCTCCTGGTGGTCGGCCCTGACCGCGTGGTGGCAGGGCGGGACGCCGCGCTGAGCCGGCGTGGACGGCTTTCCGGCACACGAGCTTGAACCGGCGCTGCCCGCAGCCCTCCTGCGGTCGGCGCTCAGGTTCACCCTTCTGCGCCTGAACGGCTTCAAGTCCTTCGTCGACCCAGCGGAACTCTTCATCGAAAGGGGGCTCACGGGTATCGTCGGCCCCAATGGTTGCGGCAAATCCAACCTGGTCGAAGCGCTGCGCTGGGTGATGGGCGAAAGCTCGGCGCGCCAGATGCGCGGTGGCGAGATGGACGACGTCATCTTCAACGGCACGGCCGCCCGTCGAGCGCGGGACCTCGCCGAAGTCACGGTGGAACTGGAAACCTCGGGCCGGCCGCTGCCGGCCGGGCTGCCGCCGGCCTCCACACTCGAAATCAGACGCCGGATCGAACGCGGCCGCGGCTCCCTCTACCGGGTGAACGGCAAGGAAGTGCGCGCGCGCGACGTCCAGCTCCTGTTCGCCGATGCCCAGACCGGCGCGCGCTCGTCGGCCATCGTGAGCCAGGGCCAGATCGGCGGCCTGATCAGCGCCAAGCCCAAGGAGCGGCGCAGCCTGCTTGAGGAGGCTGCCGGCATCACCGGCCTGCACGCCCGCCGGCACGAAGCCGAACAGCGCTTGACCGCCGCCGAAGCCAACCTGGAACGCCTGGATGATGTCGTCGCCACCTTGCAGGTGCAACTGGATCACCTGGGCAAGCAGGCCCGCCATGCCGCACGCTTCCGCGCCCTTGCCGAATCGATCCGCGAAACCGAGGCACTTCTCTTCGCACTGCGCTGGCAGGCCGCCTGTGCCGCGGTTGCTGACGCGAACCGGCGCCTGAGCGCCGCCGAGACCGCGGTGGCCGAGGCGACCGCCGCGGCCTCTGCCACCGCCACCCGGCAGACCGAGTGCGCCGCGCTGCTGCCGGGGTTGCGCCGTGCCGAAAGCGAGGCGGCTGCCGAGGCGCAACGCCTCGCCCTGGCCGAGGACGGCTTGGCGGCGGAGGAGCGCCGGCTGGCCGACGAGCAGGCAGCCTGCCGCACCCGGCTGGAGCAGGCCCGCCGCGACCTTGCCCGCGAAGAGGCACGGACCGGCGAAGCGGAGGCCGCACTGGCGCGGCTTGACGACGATGCGGACCGGGTCCGGCGGGCCGCCGCTGACGAGGACCGGCATAACGCCGAGGCCGAGGCTGCGCTCGCCGCGACAGATGCCGACGTGCGTCGCCTGGACGGGGACTTGGCGGAGGTCACCGCGGCGATCGCCACCGCCGAAGCCGAACGCGCGAGCCTTGCTCGTGGCCGCAACGATCTGCTGGCCCGGAAACAACGGCTGACGGCGCGGCAAGCGGAACTGGCTCGGCGCCGGGGCGACCTTGACCGCCGCATCCAAGCCTTGCCCGATGTTGCGGCGCTGGAATCTGCCGCCGCCGCTGCCGCAACCGGCTTGGAAGCGGTGATGCAGGTGTTCTCCGCTGCTGAACGCGAGCGTGGTGAGGCGGACGCCGCCAGCCGGAATTCCGCCGCCGCCGCCCAGGAAGCCGCCAGCCGACACGCCGGGCTTGCCGCTGAAGCCACAGCCCTGGAGCAGGTTCTGGGCGACGGCGATCACGCCGGTGGCACCCCGCTGGCCGACCTGATCAGCGCCGAACCGGGGCTCGAAACGGCGCTGGCGGCGGGCGTCGGCGACGCCCTTCTGGCCTCCACCGACAGAAGCGCACCGGTGCATTGGCGCACGTTGCCGCCGAGCGCCCATTCGCGGCCGTTGCCGGACGGCAGTGCCCCCCTTTCCGCCCGGGTTGAGGCACCACCGGCGCTGTCGCGGTGTCTGGCCGCCGTCGGCCTGGTCAACGACGACAGGGAGGGCGATCGCCTGCAAGCGCTGCTGTCCCCCGGTCAGCATCTGGTCAGCGCCGAGGGTGCCCTGTGGCGGTGGGACGGCTACACCCGTACGGCGGCGTCATCGCCGGCTGCCATGCGCCTGCGCCAGCGTGCCCGCCTCCAGCATGTGCGAGAGGCCGAGGCCGCCGCTGAAGCCGAACGGGACGCTGCCGCCGCCCGCGCAACGGCGGCCGGCGCTCGGCTGGAGAGGGCTCTCGGCGCCGAACGGGAGGCCCGAGGTCAACTGCGGGCGGCCGAAACCGCCTTGTCACGGGCCAGGGAAGCCCGCGCCGACGCCCGTGAGCAGGCGGCACGGATCGCCGCCGACCGGGCCGCCCTCGATGAAGCCGACGCTGCCGCGACCCAGGAAATGGCGGAAGTCACCACCGCCCTTGCTGTGGCCGAGGCCGCGCTGTCGGCCCTGCCGGCCCACGACGCCGCGCAACAGCGAGCGCAGGCGCTGCGGGAATCCCTGGCCCGCGCCCGCAGTCGGCAAGGCGATCGGCGCGCCGCCCGGGATGCGTTGCTGCGTGATGCCAAGGCCAGACACCGTCGGCTTGCGGCCATCGCCGACGAAACCCGCTCCTGGGCAGCGCGGCGGGAGGGCGCCCACGGTCAGGCGGCGGAACTGCGCGAACGGCTGGCGGCGGCCGAAGCGGAGTGCGGCCGGCTGGCGGCGCTGCCGGCGGATCTGGCCCGGCGCCGGTCGGCGTTGCTGTCGGCGGCCGAGGCGCATGCGCGCACCCGGGCCGAGACGGCGGACCGTTTGAGCGGGGCCGAAGCCGCCGCGGCCGAAGCCGATCGCGCTGCCCGTGCTAGCGAAGCCGATCTCGCGCGGGCGCGCGAAGATCTTGTGCGCGCCGAGGCTGTTGCCGAGCAGGCGGCGGCGGCCCGGACCGCCGTCGCCGAGCGCATCGCCGAGGTGCTGGCGGTCACGCCGGACCGTTTGGCCGCCGCGGTTGAGGCCTCGTCCGACACGCAGCAGCCGCAGGATCCGGCCGCCATCGAGCGCCGATTGGAACGGCTGCGTCGAGACCGCGACCTGATGGGGGCGGTGAATCTCCAGGCCGAGGAGGAGGCCAAGAGCCTCGCCGGGAGGATCGACGACCTGATGTCGGAGCGGCGTGATCTGGCGGCGGCCGTGGCGAAGTTGCGCCAGGCCATCGGCGAACTGGACGACGAAGGTCGCGGGCGGTTGTTGGCCGCCTTCGCCGCCGCCGACCAGCATTTTCGCACACTTTTCACCCGGCTGTTTGGCGGCGGGCGCGCCCATTTGGCGCTGGTCGAGTCTGACAATCCGCTGCAAGCCGGCCTCGAGATCATGGCAAGCCCGCCCGGCAAGCGGCTGCAGTCTCTGTCCTTACTGTCCGGCGGCGAGCAGACGCTCGCGGCGCTGGCCCTGGTGTTTGCCGTGTTTCTGTGTATGCCGGCGCCGGTCTGCATGCTCGATGAGGTCGATGCCCCGCTGGACGATGCTAATGTCGATCGGCTGTGTTCGCTTCTGACCGAATTGGCGCGCGAGACCGGAACGCGCTTTCTGGTGGTGACCCATCACCGCATGACCATGGCGCGGATGGACCGGCTGTTCGGCGTCACCATGGCCGAACGCGGCATCTCGCAACTGGTCTCGGTGGACCTTGCCCGCGCCGAAGCCCTGGTCGAGCCGGCCTGAGCAGGCCGGGGGCTCGATCGCCGATCGCGTCCCGACCCTCCTCGGACCGTCCTCCCGACACTCCGGGAGCCGATGCATATCAGCCGGTTACCTGATGCGGCATGAGCCGGGCCGTGTTGACAGCCCGCGGGGCGGCCTCTATGGTCGGAATGGCGTCGGCATGGTGCCGAAGGCAGGTGGGTTTGGCCCCGGTGATGGATGGCAAGGGAAGCGTGTCGTTGCCGCATGGGGACCTGGGTGAACGCCTCAGGCGACTGCGGGAGGAAACGACACCGCTGCCTGGGCGGCGGGCGGATCAGCCGGCCAGCGGTCTTGGCATGGCGTTTGCTTGCGGCGCGCACATGGTTGCGGGTCTGGCGGTGGGCGCCGGCATCGGCTACCTGCTGGATGGCTGGCTCAGCACGTCGCCGTGGCTGTTCGTGGTGTTTTTCTTTCTGGGCGCCGCCGCCGGTATCCTGAACACCTATCGAACGGCAACCGGCATGGGGATGGCCCTGGGCTATCGCCCGGCCGAGAAGGGGACAGAAGCGCATCGGCAGGAGGACGAACCGCCCGCCGGTGATCAAGAAACGAAAGACCAAAGGGGCGGGAACCGCGGTGGCCAATCCGCTTGACCAATTCATCATCAAGACGATCCTGCCGATCAATGTCGGCAATGTCGATGCGTCGTTCACCAATTCAAGCCTGTTAATGGTGATCGCCGTCGCTGTCGTGACGCTGTTCCTGACGCGCAGCATGCGGGAGCGCAAGCTGGTGCCGGGGCGATGGCAATCCGTAGCCGAACTGACCTATCAGTTTGTCGGCAATATGGTCCGGACTAACGCCGGATCCGGCGGCAAGCCATACTTCCCGTTCATCTTTAGCCTGTTTATGTTCATCCTGATGGGCAACATGCTGGGGATGATCCCCTACAGTTTCACCTTTACCAGCCACATCATTGTCACCCTCGCCATGGCCTTGATGGTGTTCATCGGCACGACGGTGGTGGCGTTCGCCAAGCACGGGGTCAAGTTCTTCAGTTTTTTCCTGCCCCACGGCACGCCCTGGTACATCGCGCCGGTGCTGGTCCCGATCGAGATTCTGTCTTACTTCACCCGTCCGGTGAGTCTGTCGCTGCGTCTGTTCGCCAACCTGACCGCGGGACATACCCTGCTCAAGGTGTTCACTGGGTTCGTCTTCGCTATGGGTCTGGCGGGGGTGATCCCGTTAGCAGCCTCGGTGGCGCTGACCGGGCTTGAGTTTCTACTGGCGTTCCTGCAGGCATACGTCTTCGCCGTATTGTCTTGCATCTACCTGCACGATGCGCTCCATATGCACTGATCGCGCGGTTGGATAGGGTGCGCAGACGGCGGAAGGCCGGGCCGGGACTGAGTTCGAGTTAGAATAATTCCAACGACGAAAGAGGGGATCTGAAGATGGATATGGATGCTGCGAGAATGATCGGCGCTGGTATCGCCGTGGTCGGCCTGGGGGGCGTTGGCGCGGGCATCGGCAACATTTTCGCCACGACGATCGCGTCTCTGGCGCGCAATCCCGCCGCCCAGCCGATCGTGCAGTTGCCCATGTGGGTCGGTTTCGCCCTGGTCGAGGCCGTGGCGCTGTACGCCCTGGTGGTCGCCCTCATCTTGATGTTCGTGTTCTGAGGCAGCTCCGGCGTAAGGCCGGAGCGCGCTTTCGACCGGTTCCGACCGTGCTCCTCGGAAACGCGGCCGGCATCCGGGGCAGGAACACCGTCCGGTAAGAGGGCGTCATGCCGCAGTTCGATCCCGCCGTCTGGTCGCCGCAGTTGGTGTGGCTGGCCATCACCTTTGTTGCCCTCTACCTTCTGATGTCGCGGGTGGCGCTGCCGCGGATCGGCGACATCCTGGAGGAGCGGGAAACCCGGATCGCCCGTAACCTGGAAAAGGCCGAAACCCTCAAAGCGAAGGTGGATGAGGCGGTGGCCACCTACGAGCAGCGTATGGCCGATGCGCGGGCGCGGGCACAGGAAACCTTGCGGCAGGCCCGCGATGCGGCGGCCGATGAGGCCGCGCGCCGCCATGCCGAGCTGGGCGCCGAGTTGAGCCGGCGGATCGGCGAAGGCGAAGCCCGGATCGCTGAGGCCCAGGCCGAGGCCGCTGCGGGGGTGCGTGATATCGCCGTCGACGTTGCTGCGGGCGCGGCGCAGCGGCTGCTGGGTGGACGGATCGACCGCAAGGGCGTCACCGCCGCCACCGAAGCGGTCCTGGCCGAAACCGGCTGAGGCGCATCGTGGCGGGGCGGGATACCGAAGGAGACAACATCGCATGATCGAGGCGTTTGCAGCCGAGGCGGCGGCGGGCCAGGCCGAACCATTTTACGCCACTGCGGACTTCTGGGTGCTCGTGGCGTTCGTGCTATTTTTTGCCCTGACCGGGCGGGTGATCTACCGGGTAATCACGGTCGCCCTGGATGACCGCTCGGACCGGATCCGCCAGCAACTCGACGAAGCGGAGCGCTTGGCCACGGAAGCGCAGGAGATGCTTGCCGGTGCCGAACGCCGCCAGCGTGAGGCCGAGGCAGAGGCGGAGGAGGTGATCTATCGCGCCCGGCAGGAAGCGGAACGGATCAGCGAACGCGCCGCCGCGGACCTTGAAAATGCCCTGAAGCGGCGCGAGCAGCTGGCGATGGAGCGGTTGGCCTTCGCCGAGCAGACAGCGCTCGCTGAGGTGCGGGCCCGGGCCGTCGACCTCGCCATCGAAGCGACCCGCCGCTACCTGGAAACCCAGGCCGAGGGCAAGCGCGCCGACGCCTTGATCGACGCCACGATCAAGGATCTGCCCAACACCCTCAAAATGCATTGATCCGGACTGAAGGCCCGTCGATCCGGGTAGGGTGTCGCCGTCGTTGACGGTGTACGCGCACTTCGGCTATGGCGACGGGGGTACATCGCGACCACGAGTATGAATGAGGAGAACGGGATGCGGCGTCGCGTCGCCACCGTGTTCGGCGGATCCGGGTTCATCGGGCGTCACCTGATCCGTCGCCTGGCCGCAGACGATTGGATCATCCGGGTGGGGGTACGCGATCCGGATGCGGCCCTGTTCCTCAAGCCGATGGGCGAGGCGGGGCAGATCGTCCCCATGCGCGCCGATATCACCGACGCCGAAGTGGTCGGAGCGCTGGTCCACGAGGCGGAACTCGTGGTCAATCTGGTCGGTATCCTGTACGAAAGGGGGCGCAGCACCTTCCAGCGCATCCATGTGGATGGGGCCGCTACTGTTGCCGCCGCCGCCAAGTCCGCCGGGGTCGCGCGCCTGCTCCATCTTTCGGCCATTGGTGCCGACCCGGACTCGCCCGCCGCCTACGGACGCACCAAGGCTGCGGGGGAGCGCGCCGTGAACGAAGCATTTCCCGAAGCCACGGTTTTCAGGCCGAGTGTGGTATTCGGGCCCGAGGACCAGTTTCTCAACCGCTTTGCGCAAATGGCTCGGTTCTCCCCGGTGCTGCCGGTGTTCCCAACGCGGTTCCAGCCGGTGTTCGTGGGCGATGTGGCCGATGCCATGATGCATGCCCTGGCCGATCGCAGCAGCCGCAGCCGCACGTACGAACTGGGCGGGCCACGGGTGCTCAGCTTTCGGGAGATCATGGAACTGATCAACTGGGAAACCGGCCACAACCGCCGGCTCCTCCGCATGCCGCTGAAGCTGGCGACATTCCAGGCTTGGTTCCTGGAATGGCTGCCGGTGCCGCCGCTGACCCGGGATCAGGTGCGCCTTTTAAGCCAGGATAACATCGTCTCCAAGGATGCGTTGACCCTGGCCGACCTGGACGTGGCACCCACCGATATCGAGGCGATTGCCCCGCTTTACGTGCGCATCTACGCCCGGCCGCGCCAGCGCACGGCACCGCAGATGTGATGTAGGCCAAGACCAAGGCTGCGCCGGGCCTGCCTCGGCTTGGTCAACCGTAGCGCAGCAGCATCCGTCCGTGCGCCGCCAGCCATGCCCGCGCCGGAGCCACATCCCCGCTCAGCCGGTCCACTGTCGCCCAGAACGCCGGGCCATGATTGGGCACAAGCAGATGGGCGACCTCATGCGCGACCACATAGTCGAGGACGTGGTCCGGCGCCAGGATCAGCCGCCACGAGAACGACAGATTGCCGGCCGCGGAACAGGAACCCCAGCGGCTGCGGGTGTCGCGGATGGTGATCCGGCCGGCCCGCAGACCCAGGGTGCGCGCGCAGGCGGTGGCGCGGTGCTCCAGCTCCGACCGGGCGGCGGCGCGGAGCCAAGCCAGGACCCGCGTGCCGATGCCGTCGGTGGGGCCGCTCACCAGGATCGCGCCGTGATCGCGGCGAACCGGGGCCGGCACCGCGCCCACATGGTAGATGCGGTGGTCGACGCCGAGAAAGGGGACGACGGCGCCCGGCACGAACGGCACCCGCGGCGGCAGGTTTTCAAGGTGGGCGAGGATCCAGGTGGCGCGCTCGCGCACGAAGGCGAGTCCGTGCGCCTCCGAAGCTTCGCGCGGCAGGGTCACGATGACGCCGGCTTCCGCTTGGTCGATGCACAAGCGCAGTCGTAACGCGCGGTCGTTCCGGCGCATGGTCAAGGACACCGGCCGTCCCCGCAGCTCGATGGTGCCGGTTCGAACTGAACGGCCGGTCCGGGACCGTGCTGCACGTCCGGCCTGGGGCGGCGTTGTCACCCCGCCCCCGGTCCGCGCTGCGAGAGCACACCGCTCCCCTGCAGCTGAGCGATCAGCTCGGCTTCTGCCTCGGCTGCGAGCGGCATCAGGGGTGGGCGCAGTCGGCGCCAGCCGTCGTCCCCCCAATTGTGCGCCGTCACGGCCTTGAGTGCGGCGGTGAGCGGATACGCGGCAATCGTCCGGCGCACGCGGCTGAGGGCGTCCTGCGCCTGTTCCGCCTCGGCATCGTCAGCGGTCCGGAAACGTCGTCGCACCGCGTCCGCCAGCGGTGCCGCCACGTTGGTGACGCCGGTGATGCAGCCGGCCCCGCCCTTGCGCATCAGGGGCAGCAGCAGGTCATCCGCCCCGCTGAAAACGTCGAGTTGCGGGAACGACAGTGCCAGCGACGTCATGTGGGCGAGATCGCCCGAGCTATCCTTGATCCCCACGATCGTGTCGGGGTAGGCGTTCACCAGACGTTCGATCAGGGCACGGCTGAGCGGCACGCCGGACATCTGCGGAAAGTGATACAGGTAGACCCGTAGGCGCCCCTCCCCCACCGCCTCGATCACGTCTGCAAATGCTTTGAACAGGCCGTCGTCGCTGACGCCCTTGTAATAGAACGGCGGCAGCAGCAGGACCCCGGCCATGTTGAGCGCGACCGCCCGACGGGTCAGCCGCACGGTATCCGGGATCGCGCAGCATCCGGTACCGGCCAGCAGCACGCCGCCCGGTATGCCGCCTTCGATGATCCCTTCAAGGATATCGAGCCGTTCCTCGACGGTGAACGAGTTGGCTTCACCGGTGGTGCCGAGCACGGTCAGGCCGTCGCAGCCGTGTTCCAGAAGCCAGCGGCAATGCAGCTTCAGGCGGCCGTGATCCGCCGCCAGATCGGCTGTCAGCGGCGTCAGCACCGCCGCCAGGATCTGACCCGGGCCGGCATCCGGCGCCCCTATCATGCTGGCCACGTCACGATGTGATGTTCCAACGGACCTGCTTCCGCTTCCGGCACCGCCCGGCCCCACACCGACGCACCGACACGATGCACCAAGTCCCTGTCGCCGGACACCAGGTGATGCCACCAGGGCAGGTCCCGACCGGCGGCGACCAGTCGGTAGGCGCACGTGGACGGCAGCCACTGGAAATGTGCTACGGTCGATGGCGTCAGAACCTGACAGCCGGGTACGCGCCGCTGCCGGCGGTCATAATCCCCACAGCGGCAGGTATCCAGGTCAAGCAGGCGGCAGGCGACGTTGGTGTGTGCGATCTCGTCCGTATCGGCGTCCTGCAGCTTGGCCAGGCAGCATTTGGCGCAGCCGTCGCACAACGCTTCCCACTCGGATGCGGTCATGGTCTCCAGTGACTTGGTCCGCCAGAACGCTGCCGCCGTGTCGTTGACGGGGTCGGGCGTAGCGGCGATCTGGAGCTTGGGTGCCGGAGCTAGGGTCATGGGCCGTCCTTGCCTGGGTCGCAAAACGAACGCGCTACACTGTTGCCCGCTTCACTCGGTCCGTCAACGCCCACCCGGGACTCAGACCGCTTCCCGGTCGATCAGGTGGACAAAGGACCCCATGACCAACCCTTGCACCAGTCCGGTCGGGCCGAGTTCCTGCTCCGCGGCGCCGCTGCAGTTGAACAGCGCTTGACCCGGCCCTTCCGTCACGGTTCGGGCGTAATGGAACTCGTGGCCGCGGTAAGCCGTGCCGGCCGGGCCCAGGACCGTATCCGCCTCCAGCACGGCACGACGGTAGCCGAGATGCAACCGGCGTTCGGCGAAGGAGGTCTCCAGATCGAGCAGGTCCAGCATCCGATGCCGATGTCCGTCCGCATCCACCAGACCGCGACCCAGCACCATGTAGCCGCCGCATTCACCCCACACCACGGCGCCGCGGGCCGCCGCATGGTAGACTGCCGCCCTGAACCTGTGATTGGCGGCAAGGCGGCCGGCATGCAGTTCCGGATAGCCGCCGGGCAGGTAGATCGCGTCGGCCGCTGCATCCGGCGCCTCGTCGGCCAGCGGTGAAAACGGCACGATCTCCGCACCCGCCGCCCGCCAGCCGTCGATCACCAGGGGATAGCTGAACGCGAAGGCAAGGTCATCGGCCACCGCAATGCGCTGGCCCAGCGGCGGCACCGGGCGCGCGGAGTCCAAGGATGCCCGGGATTTCGGCTCGGCCACGGGGGCGGCCAGTGCCATCAAGGCCGGCACGTCCACGTGGCTGGCCACCAGTTCCGCCGCCCGTTGCACAAAGTCTTCGAGCGCCGGATGCTCCCGCGCCTGCACCAGACCCAGATGGCGTTCCGGCAGGCTGAGCCCCGGCGTCCGCGGCAGACAGCCCCCCACCGCCACCTCCGGCACCGCTTGGTGACAAGCCTCCCGCACCAGCTCGGCGTGGCGGTCGCTGCCGACCCGATTGAAGATGACGGCCGCCACCGTGACATCGGGCCGGTGCCGGGCGAAGCCGCCGACCACGGCGGCGGCCGACGCGGCCTGGGCGCTTACATCCACCACGAGCACCACGGGCCAGCCAAGGTGTGCCGCAAGATCGGCGGTGGAGCCGAAGCGGACCGTAGCGCCATCGAACAACCCCATGACGCCTTCGCAGATCACGATGTCGGCGTCGACGGCGAGGCATGCCATGGCCCGGGTCAAGGTCTCGCCGCGCATGCCCCAGGGGTCCAGATTGATGCAGGTTCGACCCCCGGCGGCGGCATGAAATGCCGGATCGATGTAGTCCGGTCCCACTTTGGCCGTGGCCACGGCCAGACCCTTATTGGTCAGATGCCGGACGAGCCCCAGGGTGACCACGGTCTTGCCGCTACCCGAGGCCGGTGCGGCGATGATCACGCCGCGGCTCATTGGGGCCGGGCGGTCCGCCGCGAGCGCTCCCGCTTCAAACCGCTGGTCCCCCGGCCAGGATGGTCCGGAGCCGATCCGCGATCACCTCAGGCGTGGCTTGGTGGCTGAAATGCCGGATGTAGGTGCCATCCGGCCCCATCAGGTAGGTGATGGCGGTGTGATCCATGGTGTAGGCATCGGGATCGGCGCCCTCCTCTTCGACCTTGGCATAGTACACCCTGTACTTTCGGGCGACGTCGGCGATCTGCTCGTCGCTGCCGGTCAGGGCGACCAGGCGGGGATGGAAGTACTCGGCATAGAGCCGCAACTGCTCAGGTGTGTCGCGGGCCGGATCCACCGTGATCAGGATGGGCACGATGCGCTCGGCCTCCTCTGCCTCCAGCATCTCCAGGGCGGAGGCGAGTTTGGTCAGGGTCATCGGGCAGACGTCCGGACAGAAGGTGAAACCGAAGTACACCAACATGAAGGAACCACGAAAGTCCGTGTCGCTCGCGGGTTCACCAAACTGGTTGGTCAGGGTGAACGGGCCGCCGAGGGCGCCGGCGGCGTTGGGTGGAGCGGTGCCGCCGCGGTGGGCTCCCACGACGGCATCGAAGTCACCGAAATAGTGACGGCCGGCAACGAAAGCCACCAGCACCATCACCACCACGGCCGCCGCCACGGCCAAGCCGTTGAACCGGCCGGATCCTCTGGCGGAGCCGGCGTCCGCCGGCGGTTGCTCACGCTGCGTGGTTTCGTGATCGGCTTGCGGCTTAGTCATGATCATCCTTTCCAGCATATGGGTCGTCCAGCTTGGGATATCGCGTTCACGCCACCATGCGCCAAGCCAGCACCCCAAGAATTCCGGCATTAACCATCAGCAGAAACGGCATCAGCCGTGCCGTCGCGGTGCGGAAGCGGCCGCCTGCGACGTGCCCGGCCAAGCCGACGGCCACCAGTACGGGCACGGTGCCGATCGCGAAAGCCGCCATGGCGAAGGCCCCGGCGAGGGCAGTACCACTCGCCGCCGCCGCGGCGATGGCGCCGTACAGCAGGCCGCAAGGCAGGAAGCCCAGGCTGAGTCCGAGGACATAGCCACGCCAGCCCAGCGGTCGCGCGAACAGCGGCCGGATGCGCCGTCCCACCTGATGCTCCCACCAACCGGTGCCCCGCGCCTCCACCCGGAAGGTGATTGCGCCGAGCCGGCTCAGGGCGTATCCGGCGAAGAACACCGCGGCCAGAACCAGGAGCGCGGCAGACACCCATTTGAGCCCGGTCAGGTCCACGAAGCCGCCGGCCAGGGCCGCCGCGCCGGCGCCAAGGCCCGTGTAGGTGGTCGCCCGGCCCAGGTGGTACGGTGTCAGCGCGGCTCCTTGCAGGCGATGCCATTCCGTCATCCGCGCCGCCGGCACCGTGTCCAGCCGCGCCACCACCTGGCCCAGCACGAACGGCCCGCACATGCCCACGCAGTGGCCGGCGCTGCCCACGAGTCCGGCGATGAACAGCGTGACCAGCAGACTGCCGTGATCGACGATCACCGCCTGGCAGTGAGCGGCACCGAATACAAGGGCATCGAGCAGGTCTTGGGAGGTGTCCACCGTTGCCGTCTCTCAACCGGCGCCGGTGCCGGCCAAAACTTCACAGAAAGCTAATATATAATCTGCGCCCATCGAGGCCCATCGTCAATTCGTCCGCAACGCCGTGGCGGGTATCGCCGGGTTGCTCCGTTGGTTTGTCTCACGTCGTGCCCACTGTGAGCACCACCTTGCCGGTGCTGCGGCGTTCCAGCAGGGCCTGCAGGGCTTCTGCCGCAGCCTCCAGCGGGTAGGTGCGACTGACGTGCGGGCGGATCCGGCCCGCCGCCAGCCACTCCAGCAGTTCGGCGACGGAAGCATCCATCACCTCCGGTGCCAGGGTGCGGAACGGGCCCCAGCTGTAGCCGATCACGGTGACGTTCTTGACCAGGAGGATGTTGGCCGGGATTTGCGGTACCGTGCCGCTGGCGAAGCCCACCGCCAGGATGCGCCCGCCGGGCGCGATCGCGCGTAGGGAAGCATCGAACACGCTGCCGCCGACGGGGTCGTAGATGACGTCGGCGCCGCGGCCATCGGTCAGGGCCTTTACCCGCTCCCGGATGTCCTCGCGCTTGTAGTCGATGCCGTGGTGGGCGCCGTGGTCGGCTGCGACCGCGAGCTTGTCCGCCCCGCCGGCGGTGGCGATGACGGTTGCACCCAGGTTCCGCCCCACCTCCACCGCGGTCAGGCCGACGCCGCCGGCGGCGCCATGCACGACCAGCGTCTCCCCCGCGCGCAGGCCGGCGCGATGCTTGAGACCCAGGTGGGACGTGCCGTAGGCCACGATGAAGCCGGCGGCGGTGACCGCATCCACATCGGCCGGGAGCGGATAGACATTGGCGGCCGGAGCCACGACTTGTTCGGCGAAACCGCCATGGCTCATGACGGCCAGGACCGGATCGCCGGGCCGGAACCCGGTGACGTTGGCGCCGTATTCCATCACCTCCCCAGCCACCTCGAACCCCGGGATGAAAGGCAGCGGTGGCTTGACCTGGTAGCCGCCCTTGATGATCAGGGTATCGGCGAAGTTGACGCCGGCGGCGTGGACGGCGATGCGGACACCGTCCCGGCTCAGCGGCGGCGGCGGCAGGTCGTCGACCACGAGATCGGCTGGTGCTCCCCAGTGCCGGCAGACAATCGCTTTCATCGCTGGTAAGCCCTCCCCGCGGCCAGATGGTTGCTCCACGCTGTCTTCGCCGACGTTAGACCAGCGAAGCCGCTTGCGGAACCCGTCACGGGCGAGTCATGAAGCAGCATGCGTGGCTACTTCGGCATCGGCATGGAAGGCGTCAGTAAGGCGATGAACGCGGGCAGCCTGTTCCGGACGGCTCATGCCTTCGGGGCCAGTTTCGTGTTCACCGTTGCCGCGGCCTATGCCCGGGCCGAGAGCGGCAAGGCCGACACCTCGCGCACGGAAGCACAGGTACCGTTCTACGCCTTCCCGGATCCCGACTCCCTGGTCCTGCCCCATGGCTGCGCGCTGGTGGGGGTGGAACTCCTGGACGAAGCGACCGAGCTGCCGCGCTTCCGCCATCCCCGCTGCGCCGCCTATGTGCTGGGGCCGGAACGGGGGGTGTTGTCACCGGGGCTGGCCGCGCGCTGCCGGCACTTGGTGCGCATTCCCACCCGCTTCTCGGTCAACGTCGGCATCGCCGGAGCGATCCTGATGTACGACCGCCTGATCAGCCTCGGCCGCTTTCCGCGCCGCCCGGAATGGCCGGCGGGCGCGGCCGAACCACTGCCGGAACCGGTGTTCGGCGATCCCAAGTTGCGCCGCCGGCTCGAGGTCTACCGCACCGCGCCGCCCGAGCCGAGGCCGCGGCGGGACGGCTGAACCCGCCTTAGTCCTCCAGCCAGCCCGGCATCACCCGCAAGGTGCCGATGCGCGCGTCCAGGGTGTTGCGGAGCGCGGTCTCGACGAAATGGACCAGGCGAACCCGGAGGTCGGCTCCGGGCTGGGCGAAGCGCAGGAGTAGCGCCGCCATGGCGGCATCGGCGGCGCGCCGGGCGCCGTCGTCGATCTTGACCGCGATGCCGAGCCCGAGCGCCGGCACCGCGGCCGCGTGCACCCCTTCGGCCCCGGCCTTGACCATAACCGAGCCCGCCGCCGCCTCCATGATCGCGGTGTCGAACCGGCCGCTGCCGCCCACCAGGAACGGGTGCGCCGTCATCGCTGCCACCACCCGCCGCGCCGCCAGCGCGCGCAGCCGGCCCAGTGGCGCCGGCGCCGCCAGCAGTGCCAGGGCGCGGGCAAGCGCCTGCAGCGGCATCGCCAGGGTGGGCACGCCGCAGCCGTCCGCCGCCACATGCGTGTCGTTGAGGTCGCAGCCACCCAGGTGGGCAAGGGTTCGGCGCACGCGCAGTTGCACCGGGTGCACCGGCCCGGCGTAGCCCGTGGTGGGCTCGCGCAGGTGCAGGGCGGTGGCGAGGAAGCCGGTGTGCTTGCCGGAGCAGTTGTTGTGGAGCCGCGACGGCGACTCGCCCCGGCTGATCAGGTCGTGGGCGGCGGCCTCCGCCAGCGGCGGATGCGGGCCGCACACCAGCGCCGATTCGCTGAGCCCCAGGCGGTCCAGCCACTGCGCGACCCGGCTCACGTGCTCAGGCTCCCCGGCGTGGGAGGCGCAGGCCAGGGCGAGTTCCGCTTCCGTCACGGCGAATCGGTCGGCCGCACCGGTCTCCAGCAGCGGCAATACCTGCAACGGCTTGACCGCCGACCGCGGAAAGATCGGCGTTTCCACGTCGCCGCGGGCAAACACCAGGGCGCCGGCCGCATCGACCACCGCCGCGGCACCGCGATGCGCGCTTTCAACCCGGTCGCCGCGGGTCACCGCCACCAGAACCGGGTTCGCCTCCGCCATCTCGTCGCCCCCTGTTGCCAAGACCGCGGCTTGTCTGCCATGGTCCCGCACGGTTGGCAACGGCGGCCCGGGGCCGGCGTTGCCGTGCGTCAACTGATGACCTCCGGGTGACCATGACCAGAACAGGCCCCCTTCGCCACGCCATCGCTGCGACCGTATTCGTTGTGGCAACCGTTCTTGCCGCGGCCGACGCCGGCGCCGAGCAGCGGGTGATCGGCACCTTCACCGACTGGACGGCTTTCGTCGATCAGGAGAACGGCAACCGCCTCTGCTACATCGGCGCGGCGCCCGAACAAGAGGAAGGCGATTACACCCGCCGCGGCAACACCTACACCCTCGTCACCATCCGCCCGCAGGCGCACAGCCACGGGGTCGTCACGGTCGAAGCCGGCTATCCCTACCGCGACGGCAGCACGGTCACCGTCGAGATCGACGGAAACGCATTCGAGCTCTACACCCGCAACCGGGACGGCGACGGCATGGGCGATGCCTGGGCGTTCGGCGATGACGGCGACAAGGCGCTGGTCCGCGCCATGCGGGCGGGCCGGACCATGGTGGTGAAAGGAACCTCCAGCCGCGGCACCCGCACCACCGACACCTACTCCTTGCTGGGCTTCACCGCGGCCTACAATGCCATGGAGCAGGCCTGCCGCGGCTGACCGCTCGGGCGCCGGCCGCTCGGCCACTGGTCAGGCGATACCGTCGCCGACGGGCGGCCGGTCCCCGCTGTAGCCGGGATGGCGCGGGTGGGTGCCTGCGCCGCCGTCCACCTGATCGCCCCAGCTCTGCCAGCCGACCCGGCGCTCCCGGGCAAAGAGCTCCAGGAATGGTGCGGGGCTGCACCCTTCGATGATCTCATGGAGGCAGGGCGGCTTGCGCGAATGTTCCCGTTTGCGCGCGACGATGATGTTGGTCTGCCGCCGGCCGGGCGGCAGGGTGCGCAGCCCACCCTTGATGCCGAACAGCACCAGTTCGGTCACGTTGCGGAAGTAGAAGCCGACGCCGCGGCCATCCGGACCGCCGTCCTTGCGAACCTTGTACCACACCAGGTTGGTCTTGTAGGTGAAGCCCCACGCCGCCATCAGGTCGAGCCCGTCCCTCAGCAGCGCGTTGGGGCACCAGAGGTAGAGGTGGCTGCGGGCTTGCACCAGTTCGCCCACCGGCAGGCGGGCCAAGTCGGCCGTGGCCAGGGTGGCATAGCGGTCCAGCCGTCGGTGTTCCGGCGCCACCTTGCCGGTGCGATTGCTGAACCGCCATGGCGGATCGATCAGCAAGGTGCCGAAGCCGCTCCCATGGTCGCGCCCGAACGCCTCGAGCGAACGGAGGGTCTCCTCAATCGTCGGCACGAAATCGCCCGGTTCCCGATATCTCCCAAGGGATCGTAGCGGCCCTCGCGCACCGTCGCAATATCCTGAACCTGAGCGAGCGCCATGGCCGGGGTATGCCCGGCCATGGCACGACAGCGTGACGCCTACCAGTCGACCTGAGCGCGGATGCCGAAGCCGTCGACGCCGAAGTTGCGGTTGTCCGTCGGCGTGCCGGCTTGGTTCACTTCGGTGTGGGCGTAGTTGAACATCACCCGCGTGTGCCGGTTGAGCCACCAGTTGACACCGGCGACCACGACCCACTGCTCGCCGCCCTGGATGCCGTTGTCGCTGTCGTTCAACGACAGGTAGTCAAAGCGCGCAGCCAATTCCCAGGCACCCCAGCCGCCCTGGAACACGGGGTTGTTGACCCGCGGCCGGCCGAAGGTTCCCGATCCCTTGCTGTACGGCTGGTTTTCACCTGTCAGAAAGTAGGCGACATCGGCGAAAGCACCCCAGACAGCGCCGAAGTTGCGGGTATCCACCCCCGGTACATCGCTGTCGCGACTGCCCCAGAGAAGGCCGCCCTCGCCCTTGATGGCGAGTGGGCCGCGCACCAGGGCCAACTCGGGCCCCCAGAAAATGTCGCTGGTGACATTGTCGATAGTGCCGGTGTTGACCGTCCGGTTGTCGGTGCCGTGGAAGAACGGCCGCTGCCTGAAGCGGACCCGATCGCCGCCGCAGGCATCCGAGCTGTTGAGGTCGTTGTCGCAGTTGCGGTAGCGGACGGACGTCCCGAGATGGACCGAGTGCTGCCCCTCGGTTCCGAACGGAATGGCGTAGTGGGCCCGGGCCGCCACCGCCCCGAACGTATTCTTGAACGGACCGGCGTCGTCTTCGTCACCGGTGTTCTGGAAGAACACGCCGGTGGCGACGCTCCAGTTCGGGCCGTTCACATCGGCCCCGGCGCCAAGCCGGCGGTTCAACGCGAACGCGTCAGTGAACTGTGCCCGCTCCATGAAGGTGATGTAGCGGGAACTGGTCTGTTCCTCCATCGAATTGGGGGTCTTGAACTGGCCAATGATCAGGGTGACCGGCTTGATCTGTTTGAACGCGACGAAGGCGTCGGTAACGCTGACGTCGTCGTCGGCGAAGTCGACCTCGAATTTGTACTGGACATCGTGCCAGGCAACGCCCTCGATGCCAAGGCGTGCCCGCCGCAATTCCATTGTATTGGTGTCGACGTCCCCGTTTGAGGCGCTGATGTAATTGTAGTCGGTCTGGACACGGCCACGGACATGGAAGGAAAATCGGCCATCCTTGGTGCGGATCGTCGGGCCCGGTGCCCATTCGAACACGACGTTGCTCAGGCTGTCGTCGATGGCGTCCGTCTTTTCCTTGGCTTCGCGCGCTTCGCGGGCGGTTTCCTGTTGCTGCCGCTCCAGGTCCTCAAACTGGCGCTGCAACGTCTCCAGTTGCTGGCGAAGTTCTTGCATGCTTTGCGCCGAAGCCGGCAAGGCGACCGTGGCCATCAAGGCAGCACACACGGTGCCTGCCGCAAGTTTCTCTACCATGCGTATCATCGTCTCGATTCCCTCTTTAGTCTTTGGGTGCAACAAACGTGTCAGCGTCAATTTAAATCTGAAGCACTGAACGTGCTTGCGTCGCCTATCAAGAGGGCAATCGAATAAACGGCTGTCCAGTCACAGCCCTGTGATCATGAAACATTCACCGAGCAGTCACCGAGCTAACATTTTTGTGCAAAGGAGCGCGTTTTAGTTGAGGTTCGAGGCCAGCGTTCAAAGCTGGCTCGCTCCTCAAAGGTGCAGCCGGGATCTTCGGAGCCGCGATCTGTCCGGAAAATTGACCACCGGCCATCGCCGTCCTAGGTTACGATTCGCGCTCGCCACTTGAGCCGGGCCCGCCCGTTGTCCCCCGCCGTCGGCGGCCTGTCGGATTCGGCACAGGACCGGCAAACACCGGCCAACGAGAGCGCCAACCATGCCAGGGAACAAAAAAACGAGGGAGCTTTAAAACATGACCTATGCCGCCCCGATCGCCGACATGCGGTTCGTCGTTCACGACTTGGGCGAGCTGGCGCGTGTCCATGCCCTGCCCGGCTTTGAGGAGACCACGCCCGACCTTGTGGATGCCGTCCTGGAGGAGGCGGGCAAGTTCGCAGCGGAAGTGCTGGCGCCGTTGAATGAGATCGGCGACCGGCAGCATTCGGTATTCGAGAACGGAGTGGTGCGCACGCCGGAAGGCTTCAAGGAGGCTTACGCCCAGTTTGTCGCCGGCGGCTGGAACAGTGTGCCGTTCGATCCCGAGTATGGTGGCCAGGGCCTGCCGTGGCTGGTGGCGACGGCCGTGTCCGAGATATGGCACGCCGCCAACATGTCGTTCGGGCTATGCCCGATGCTGACCCAGGCCTCGGTGGAACTGCTGGACGCCTATGGCACGGACACCCTTAAGGGCACCTTCCTGCCCAAGCTGGTGGAAGGCACCTGGACCGGCA
Source organism: Rhodospirillales bacterium (assembly GCA_007695045.1). Classification (GTDB taxonomy): domain Bacteria; phylum Pseudomonadota; class Alphaproteobacteria; order Rhodospirillales; family Defluviicoccaceae; genus REEP01. The sequence continues at coordinate 35,552 of REEP01000059.1, forward strand.
CCATGAACCTGACCGAACCGCAGGCGGGTTCCGATCTCGCCCGGGTCCGCACCAAGGCGATCCCGGACAACGGCGCCTACCGCATCGTCGGCCAGAAGATCTTCATCACCTGGGGCGAGCATGACATGGCCGAGAACATCGTCCACATGGTGCTGGCCCGCCTGCCCGACGCCCCGGACGGCGTGCGCGGCCTGTCGTTGTTCCTTGTGCCCAAGTTCATGCCCAATCCCGACGGCAGTTGCGGTGTGCGCAACGACCTCCGCTGCATCTCCATCGAGCACAAGCTCGGCATCCGGGCGAGCCCCACCGCCGTGATGTCGTTCGGCGACGACGGCGGTGCCGTGGGCTACCTGATCGGCGAGGAAAACCATGGCCTCGAGCACATGTTCCTGATGATGAACAATGCCCGGCTGGCGGTGGGGCTCGAAGGAGTCGGGATCGGCGACCGGGCCTACCAACTCGCCCACGCCTATGCCATGGGCCGGGTGCAGGCCCGACTCACCGGGTCGGCCGATCCCGATCCGGTGACCATCATCCACCACCCGGATGTGCAACGCATGCTGCTCACCATGAAGTCGCAGGTGGAAGCGGCGCGGGCGCTGGCCTATTTCGTGGCGGCGTCCTTGGACGTCTCCAGGCACTATCCGGAGGAAGGCGTGCGCGCCCACCATGATGGGCTGGTGGCGCTGCTGACGCCGGTGGTCAAGGCATGGTCCACCGACGTTGGTATCGAGGTCGCGGACCTCGGCATCCAGGTGCACGGCGGCATGGGCTATATCGAGGAAAGCGGCGCCCCTCAGCATCTCCGCGATGCCCGCATTGCCTCGATCTACGAGGGCACCAACGGCATCCAGGCCAACGACCTGGTGGGACGCAAGGTGGCCCGCAACGGCGGGGCCACGGCGCGCGATCTGATCGCCCTGATGCGCGAACTGGACGGTCCCCTGGGACAGAGCGCCAACGAGCACCTGCGCGTCATCCGACGCGAACTCAGCCGCGCCATCGACGAGCTGGAGGCGGCCACGGTCTGGGTCGTGCAGACCAACCCGAAGGACCCGCGCGCCGTCGCCATGGGCGCCTACTATTACCTTCGGCTGATGGGAACGGTGGCCGGCGGCTGGATGCTGGCGCGCTCCGCGGTCACGGCGCTGCGGAAGCTGTCGGAAGCCGACGGGGACCCCAACTTCCTGCACGGCAAGGTCCTGACCGCCCGCTTTTTCGCCGACCACTTCCTGGTGCGGAGCGAAGGCCTCAAGCGGGCCATCATCGGCGGCGGCTGGCTGCTCCAGGACTTCGTGCCGGAGGACCACCTGTAGGGTCTCGCCACGCCGGAGAACCGGTGTCGGCGGCGGCCGCGGCGCCACAGAGGGGAGGCTCGGCCCGCGGGCAAGCGCGCGCCATCAACGCCGCTGCCGGCAGACTATTGGTGCTGGGCGTCGTAGATCGCCAGGGCTTCCGGCATCAGGGCTTCCAGGCGAGCAATCCGGTTGGCGGCGGACGGGTGGGTGGAGAGGAACTCCGGCGGGCGGCCGGCGCCGGCGACCGCACCCATGTTGCGCCACAGGTCGATGGCGGCGCGGGGGTCGTAACCAGCCCGGGCCATCAGCAGCAGCCCGATGTGATCGGCCTCCGCCTCCTGGTCCCGGGTGAACGGCAGCAGCAAGCCGAGGGTCGCCGCCTGGGCGGCGATGTCTGCCATGCCGGCATATCCGGGTCCGGTGGCTGCAGCCAGCCCGCCGAGACCAAGCTCCACAAGCATCTGGCGGCTCATCCGCTCGGCGCTGTGGCGGGCCAGTACGTGGGCGACCTCGTGCGCGATCACCGCGGCCACCTGGTTCTCCGTTCGCGCCACCCGGAACAGCCCGGTGTTCACCCCGATCTTGCCGCCCGGCAGGGCGAACGCGTTGGGTGACGCATCCTGGAACAGGACGAACTCCCAGCCATAACCGGTCAGGCCTGATGCCGCGACGACGCGCTGGCCGATTTCCGCAACCATGCGGGCTTCGGGCCGGTCGCGGACAATCGGCTGGCGCGCTTTGATCTGCTGGAACGCCTGCACGCCGATCTGCTCCGCCTGCGCTTCCGGCATCAGGATCAGTTGCTGCCGGCCGGTGATCGGCACCGTTTCGCACGCCGTCAGGATGAGGGCGGCCAGGAGAAGCGGCAGTACCCGCAAGGGCCGGAGGCCGCCATACCACCAGGGCCGAACTGCCATGCCGTACCTTCCCGCCGGCTGGCCGACCGACCTCCCCATCGCGGCCGCCTACCGGGATCCCGGTGTACCCGCTCCCAACGGCTCGGTCGCCGCTGAGACAGCGGGGCGGGCAACAGGTGATTGCGAGCCGGCCACGACGGCAAACGACAGGCCGTCGCGGCGGCCGGCCGGTGCGACGAGCAGCGCGGAAGGCACCTCCACATGCGCTGCGGCGGTCACGCCCGCAGCAGCCTCGCTCATTATTTCACCGCAGCCGGCCATCGCCGGCGTCGTCGCGCCACGCCCGGCCCATCCCAAGCCCACACCGGCCACGACAAGAACCAGGGAGGCGGCCAGGCGCCAGCCGGCGTGATCCGACCACCGGCGTCTCGTGGCGGCGCCGGCGGGCGCCGCGGTGCGGCGCTCTGCCGGGATCGCCGATATCACCTGTCGAAGGCGGTCCGGCACCGGTTCCGCCAGGACGGGCGCCCCCAGGCGGCGCAGAAGCGCGTTGTCGCGACGGTGGGCCTGCACCGCTGCGGCCAGCGTTTCATCCCGGTCCAGCGCCGTTTCGAACGTGGTCAGGCGCTCGTACGGCAGCCGGCCGAGGACATAGTCGTCGATCTCTTCAGCCGAGTATGGCCACGTGGTCACAAACTTTGCTCCTGCTCAATTCGGTCCGTCTCCCCCTACAGGAGGTCGCGGAGCGTGGTGCGTGCCCGGGACAGGCGCGAACGCACGGTGCCGATGGGCACGTCCAACACGTTCGCGGCTTCTTCATACTCAAGCCCTTCCACCGCAACGAGCAAGAGCACCTCGCGATGCTCCTCCGAGAGCCGGTTGAAGGCACGCTCCATTTCGCGCATCGCCTGGTTGGCTTCCTGTCCGCCGGCGATACCGAGGGCTTGGTCATCCTCGCGCAACTCTGCCGCCGGCGGCGCCGACCGCTGCTTGCGCAGGCTGTTGATATAGATGTTCCTCAAAATGACGAACAGCCAAGACCGCAAATTGGTTCCGCGCTGCCATTTGTCCAGGTTGCTGATGGCGCGGACGAGAGCGTCCTGCACCAAGTCGTCGGCACGGTCCATGTCCCGAGCCAGATAACGCGCAAATCGGCGAAGCCGCGGTATCTCGGCTTCGATCAACGGAATAAGGTTGTCCATAAAATCCCCGAGCCCAGAGGCGGGCCTACCTGAGTGCGTCTGCCACGGCAAGCCAACCTGTGGGGAGAACTTTCCGCGCAAACAATACATGAACACTATCTGAACTGTGATGTGCTGGCAACAAATATCAAGACGATGGCACCTGGAGCACGGAAATTTTTACAACTGGACGCTGATTATTTACTCTCAACTATCCCATTCCTCCTCCCCCCCCCCCTTCCCCCCCCCGCCGGGAGGCCCAATAAAATCAATCGAAACAGTCCTTTGAGGCTTTTTTTTGGGCAAGACGGTTATCTAACTTTAAGTTGATTCCCGTAACATGATCCATCAGGCGTAGCCGCCTTGCGTAGTGGCGCGGGAACTGCGAGGGAAACGCGACTGGGCCGGTCTCCGCGGGCCGTATGGGGTGCAGAAAAACCATTCATGCCAGCATGAAATTGGGTCCGTGCCGTGACGGTTCGTCATTGTGTTTTTGTCGTCGTTCTGCAACCTTTGTGTCTGGTATTGCCTGCATGGCCATGTTTGGGCAACGTAAGCCCAGCGGCTCGGTATGCTGGAGTCTTGATCAGCGGAGTGAATGTGCCGATGCCCCGATCACAGATCAGCGACGATGCAAATTTGAACGGCCGAAGCCAGCCCGTCCCGGAGAGCATGGTGGATGTCACCTTCTCCGAGGAGGAGATCGAGGATCATGTGCTCGGCTGGCTTCCCGCGTCCCGATCCGTCGCCTTGGAAACCCAGGTCCTGATTGATCACGCGCTGGCCGATCGGCTGGACGATATTCGCCGCACGCTGCAGCCGCTTGCGGAACTTGGCGCGGACCTGCTGAGGGAGCCGGTGCCGGAGCGTCTCAGGGCGTGCTTGCGCCCCGGGCGGCGCTGACGGAGGGTCGTTCGGCCGCGGCCACCAGGTCGCCCAAGCCGTCGCCATCGCCGGCGCCGGCCAGATCCATCAGGGCCTCGAGATCGTGGACGGCCACCCGGCCCGACGCCATGTGAACGAGCCCGTCTTCCCGCAGGGCACGTAGCGTGCGATTGACGTGGACGATGCTGAGCCCCAGGGCATCGGCCAGCAGTTCCTGTGTGACCGGGAAGCGGAACCAGCCGTCGCCGGCCGCCCCGGCCTGCCGTGTGCGCTGGTAGACCTCGATCAGAAGGCTCGCCATGCGCTCCTTGGCGTTGCGGCGGCCCAGGCTGACCGTTTTCTCCAGAAGCCGCGTCATCTCCCGGGCGACGCCTTCTTGCAGCGCCTCTGCCAAGCGGAAATTGACGCGGGCCAGCTCGGTCAGATCGCCTGAGGCGTGCCGCCGCACGGTGCAATCCGTCAGGGCGGCGACGAAGTGGCTCGCCATGTGCGACAGCGGCGCCACCAGATCTCCCGGGACAAGGAAATCGATGATATGCCGGCGGCCGTCACCCAGCAGCCGGTAGCGGAAGGCCCAGCCGGACTGCAGTGTCAGGACACCGTCGCTCTGCTCGCCTTCGATGACGATGTCGTGGTAGCGGGGAACGTGGCGGATGGCGTGGTTGTCGCCGTCCTGCCCGCCTTTCGAGCCGTAGCGGCGTACATCGGCGTATCCGGCAACCTCTCCCGGCGCGGCGCCGCCGCTTGGTTTCCGGGCGTGATGGACCTGATTCAGCCGCGCGTGCACCATTGACACGACAACCCTCCCCAAGTCTTGCGATTGCTGACAGGCTTGCACCTTCGATGCCTGAGAACACGGGCAAGCCGGGAGAGTTCCCCCGGAGCGCCGGGGGCTGGTGCCTGCGTCGGGCCAATGTTTGCGACACGCCCCCGCGCGTGGCGGAACGTTTACCGCAACCGATCGCGGAGTAGGCGCCGCAGCGCCGGACTGGCGCCGTAGGCAAAGCCGGCGGCGAGAGCCACCGCCGGCCCGACCCACGGCCGGGTGCGAAGCGCCGCATGGACGCGCGCCCCGGCCAGACGGCCCAGTTCCGCCGCGGCATCGTTACCGAGCGCGGCTTCCTTCTCGTCCCTACGCGGGCGACGGCGCCGTCCGCCGCCGGCGATGAGCGCGGCGGAAGCCGCGAACACGATGGCCGCCGCCAGCGCCGCAAGCCCGGTCACCAGCGCCGCCGTCGCCGGTGGGGCCACCGTCGTCACCGCAAGGTAGATGGCTGCCCCCAGCATGCCGATGCCGGCCACCAGGATGACCAGGGCGATCAGGATCATAAGGATCGCGATGCCAACACGGACGGCGACGGGCATGCCGGCGATCTCCTCCCACGCGTAAGCGGCGACTGCGGGCTGCGGCGCGTTGCCTCAGCGCCGGTTGCCGAACAGGAACCCCAGCAACAGACCGATGCCGAAGGCGGCGACGACGCTGCTGAACGGCCGCTGCTCGAGCTCCCGCGAGACCGACTGAGCCATGCGCTCGCCCTCGCTGCGCGCCCGGTCGGCGCTCGATCGCAGCCGTTCGAACGCCTCGGCCCCGCGTTCGCTGCCCATCTCCTTCAGAGTCTGGAGAACGGCCGAGAGGTCGTCGCGAAGCTGGTTCATCTCCATCCGCAGAGCTTCCGTGTCCTTGGCTTCCTTGGCGTCCATCATGTTCCTCCGTTGCTGTCGGCGGCCGTCGGTGCGGCGGCCGCCATACTGATCACGCGGGGTACGAGGGGCCGGCAATCGACCAACACGGCCCCCGGCCGAGGTGAGCTCACTCTGCCGGCTGCTGCTGTGGCGGTTCGGTCTCCGGACCCGGTTCGGTCTCGGTTTCCTGCCAGCGCTGCTGAAACTCGCTCCACGCCTCATCGAACGATTCCCGGGCATCCCGCCAGGCATCTTCGCTGGCGTCGCGAAGCCTCCGCCAGCGCTCGCGCACGGCCGACCAGGCCTCATCCAATTGCTCGGCAGCCTCGCTGGCGAGTTCCTCGCCGGTGGCTTCCGCTTCCTCGGCCAAGCGTTCCACTTCCTGGCCCCAGCGTTCCACCTGGCGTTCGGCCTGCTCCAGGTAGCGTCTCCGTTCTTCCGCCGTCTCGGCCGGCGGCGGCACCAGGATATCCAGCCCTTCCGGCTCATGGACGGCCGGACGTTCGCGCAACACGGCATCCCCATGGGGAACCTGCACCCGGTTGTCTGCGGTAATGTTGATCTCACCGAACGCCACCGGCACGCGCTTTTCCGGCAGCCCCGCGGGATCGCCCAGCGCGACCACCACGTAGGCGGCTTCACCGGACGGATCGACGATGACATCGTAAACGGTGCCGATCCGGGCATCGTCTGGCCCGTGCACTGGTGCTTCGATCAGGCGGCGCATGCGGTATCCGCCGATCAACACCGCATCGGTCGGCGCGATCACGTCCGTCTCGGCGCCCGGCTCCGCCGGGGTCGGCTCGGTCGCGCCCGGCTGAACCGGTAGCGCGGCTACGGTCCAGCCGATAACTGCGGCCAGACCGATCATCCAAATCTTCATGCCTCACCTCCTCTCTTCTGGCTGGTCAGCGTCGGCAAGACGGCAAATCAACACCTCGCCTACACCATGTCACCACGGTCGCGTCCATCGCAATAACCTGGTTAAACGCCCGGTTGCCGGCTGGACCGCTTGTCCGGTCCGGTTTCGTGCGGCCGCTGCCCGGGGCCCGGTCACCAAGCCAGAATCAGGATGACAAGGCCGCCGGCATACAAGGCCATGATCAGCGCACTCTCGAATCCGACGTTGGCGATGCCATGGGTCTCACGGCGCAGCAGGCCCAGCAGCAGTGCCGTGGTCATCAGCATGGCGAGCACGATGAGGAAGACCTGCGCGCCGGTCATGGCATGGTAGATGGAGCCGGGCCGGTAGGCCGTGTCGGCCAGGGCCAGGAACAGCACATCGAAAGCGTTTCCGCCCAGGATCCCGCCCACGGCCAGGGTGAGCGCGCCGCGGCGCACCGCCGCCAGCGTGGTCACCAGTTCCGGTGCGGACGTGACGACCCCGGTGAGGACGGCACCGATCAGGCCGGCATCCAGCCCGGTCTCGTCGGCAATGGCGAGACCGGTGCGGGCGACGACGAAGCCGGCACCGGCGACGATGATGGCCAGAACGCCGTACCGGCCGCCGAGTGCGACCACGGAGCCGATTGTCCCCGGCAGTTCTGCCGGCACGTCCTCGCGCGTTTCCACTGTCTGTTTCGGTCGCCACATCGGCTCATCGCGGGCGTACGAGGCCAGCCTGAGCCCGCCCAGGTAGGCAACGACCAGCACCGGCGTGACCGGATGCACGCCGAACACGTCCACGGCCGGTGCCGCATGCGCCAACAGCGGCAGGCACAGCAGCGCCATCAGTGTAGTGCCGTGTACAAGGTTGGCATAGGACGCCGCCGCATGCTCCAGATTGGCGCGGCGGTACGTGAAATCGGCCAGCGCGATGAAGAATGTCTGGGCCGCGATGCCGCCCACGGCGTTGCTGACCGCCATCTCGGCATGACCGCTCCCTGCCGCCGTCACCGACACGACGATACCGGCCAGGGATGTCGATGCCCCCAGCAGCAGGGCCCCGGTGATCGCCTCGCCCAGCCGGGTGACATCGGCCAGACGGTCGGCGAGCGCCGTGAGCTTGACCCCGGCCAGCGTAATGACGGCCCCCGCGGCCAGGAACAGGAGGCTGTTTTCGAGCAGGGACAACAGCGGAAACGGGATCATCGGCGCCGCGCCCCGCGGCCGGCAGGAACAGGGGGATGGCCACCGGGGCCTCGGCCGCGACCGGGCGGTCGGTCCTTCCACGACCCGGCGGGTCGGTCCTTCCACGACCCGGTGGGTCGGTCCTTCCACGACCCGGTGGGTCGGTCCTTCCACGACCCGGTGGGTTGGGTGGCGTCCGTTGATGCGGGCTGGCGTGGAACCTGCAGGTTGCGCAGTGCTGACCTCAATTATCCGGCGGGTTGTTTGCCTTCACCCGGAACCCGTCCGGTGGTAAAGTAGTTGAAATATCGGGCGATGTCGCTGCACCCGGGCGGGGTTCGGGTGTGCGTGCGTGATGAAGGGGTAGTGAGCGATGGCTCTGTGGGACGATCTGCTGAAGCGCAACGTGGTCACCGGGCTCGCGGCCGGTATCGGTGCGGCGGTGTTGGCGCCGGTTGTGTTGCCGGCGGTGGCCCGGGCGGCAAAACCGGTGGCCAAGGCGGCGATCAAGGGCGGCATGCTCGCCTATGTCCGCGGCCGGGAGACATTGGCCGAACTGGGCGAGGTGGCGGAAGACATCTACGCCGAGGCGCGGGCCGAAATGGTGGCCGAAGCGGCGACCGACCAGGTTCACGCCGCAGCCGAGAAGGTGGCCGAAGCCGCCGAGCAGGCCGCCGATACGGTGCGTGGGAACGAGACGTGAGGTTTCTGCGATGAGCAACCGGCCACGCGCCCCGCAGGCGCATGTCAGTCACCAGATGCCGGGCCGGCTTCGCCTGAAAGTGCCGGCGCGGCGGCGTGATTGCGATTATTTCGCCGATGTGCTCGAGGGCCTGTCGCAGTGGCCGGCGGCGCGCCGGGTTGCGGTCAATCCCGTCACCGCAAGCGTGCTGGTGGAGCATCGGGGCGATCTCGCGGCACTTTCGCGGTTCGCCGAACGGCAGGGCTTGTTTGCGGTGCCCGCGGGGCCGGAGCCGACGGTGCCGGTGGCCGGGCGCATCCGCCGGGAACTGACCGATGTGGACGAACGTTTGCGGCTGATCGCCGGCGGGGCCTTGGACCTGTGGTCGGCAACGTCCCTGGTGTTCATCGTCCTGGCGGTCGTGCAATTGGCGCGGGGCAACTACATGGGGCCGGCGACGACCCTGATCTGGGCCGGCGTTTCGGCCATGCGTCAGGCGCGCACCGAGCCGAACCTGGCGCCGCCGCAAGGGTGAGCGTGCGGCCCTTGGCGGCATCTTATCGAGGCGCCGCGGAGCGCCGGCCGCGGCGATGACCTCTCGAAACGGCCCGGCGCACAGGCGAGAAGGAGAGCGACCATGACCGACGAACATGAGACCGAGACGATGACGGCGACGACGCCGCAATCGTTCGGCGCCGGGGCGACGGCAGCCCTCGGCAGCGCCGGGACCACGGTCAAGGCCGGTATCGTCCAGGGCCTGCGCGGCATGGACGAGATCGAGACGGAGATCGTGAACCTGGTGCGGAATACCGTGGCCAACACGCTCCAGGCGACCGGGTCGGTCGCGACCGAGACCGTGACGGTGACCCGGGACGTGGTCAACGGCGCCATCGCCGCGGCCGAGGATGTGGGCGGCGGCTTGGTCAATGCCACCCGGGCGGTGGCCAAGGGTGTGATCCTGGGCGTCGCCGATGTGGGCGGCGATCTGGTCAAGGCGGCCTCGGAAACCGCCAGTGCGGCCGTGCTGGCGGCCGGCCGGGTCGGCGCTGACGTGGGCCTGGTGGCGAAGCGGGCGGTGGATGGCGTCGTCGACGCCGCCCGGGAGAGTGGCGGCAATGTCGGCCAACTGGCCAAGGCCGCCGCTCAGGGCGCGGTCGAGGCGGCCGGCAGCATCAGCACCGCTGCGGTGGCCACCGTGCGGGAGTTCCTGATCGGCGTTGCCGAAGGGCTCAAGGAGGTGGTCGGAGCCGTGTTGCCGAAGCCGCGTCAAGCCGCCGGGGCCTGAACCGGACCACGCCGCAGCGCACCACGTCCGTCGTGGGGCTGGTGCGGCCGACGGGATGACGCGCCACGGCATGATTCGCCACGGCGCCGGCAAGGATCCGGCGCCGTCGGCGGGTGTCGACTCGCGTCAAAAAAGAGTCATGCAACCGTAGCCGCGTTGTCATGCGGATAAGCTACTCTCCGGGCTCTTCTCTACCAGACCTAGTGATCAGTCGAGAGCCCGAGCATGAGCCCTTACGTGCACCACGTTCCGGGTCGACTCCGGATCCGGACGGCCGCGATCAAGCGCCGGCCGGATGCGGCGGAGCGGGCCCGACGCCAGCTGGCCGCCATTGACGGCGTGACCGCGGCCGACGCCAACGCCCTGACCGGTAGCCTCACGCTGCGCTACGATCCGGCACGCATCGCGCACCACGACCTGATCGGCTTTCTTCGCAGTCACGGCTACGGCGACCTGGAGGTCGCAGCGGCCGGCGACGTGCAGCGGCCGGCCGCGCCAGCCAACGCCGCGGTGAACGAGCTTGCCGAAACGGCGGTCAAGACGGTCGCGGTGGTGGTGCTGGAAAAACTGATCGAGCGATCCACCGTCGCCCTGATCGGCGCGATCACCTGACCTGATCCGGGTCACCCCCCGCGCCCGCGCCCGCTGCCGTCCGGCTGCCGGACTAGGTTTGTCCCGGCGCCGCAGCCTTCCCACCGATGTCGATTCGGCCGGAGGACACGGAGGGCGTTTCCTTCGTGGCCGTTATCGCCTATGCATTCCGGGCGATGTGGTGCCATCAGAGCGCCCACCGCCGACCAGGGGTCAGGGGAAGGGGGATTGAGCCATGCCGACGTGCCTGATCACCGGCGCCAATCGTGGGCTCGGGCTGGAATTTGCCAAGCAGTATGCGGCCGACGGCTGGAAGGTGCTGGCCACCTGCCGCCAACCGGAGACGGCGGACGCCCTGAACGCCGTCGAGGGCCAGATCCAGGTGTATCCGCTGGACGTCACCGATTTTGCCCGGGTGGAGGCGCTGGGTCGCCGCCTGCAGAACGAGGCGATCGATCTTCTGATCAACAATGCCGGCGTTTATGGGCCGCGCCTCGTGCGCCATGATTCGGTGGATTACGCCGCGTGGGCGGAGGTGTTCCGCGTCAACGCCATGGCCCCCCTGAAAGTGTCCGCGGTGTTTCTCGATCACGTGCGGCGCGGCAACCACAAGCTGATCGTCGCCATCACCAGCAAGATGGGCAGCCTGGCCGACAACACCTCCGGCGGGGTTTATCTCTACCGGTCGTCCAAGGCGGCGCTGAACGCGGTGATGCGGAGCCTTTCGATCGATCTCCGCGACCAGGGGATTGCGGTCGTCCTGCTCAACCCCGGCTGGGTGCGCACCGACATGGGCGGGCCCGGCGCCGAACTGGAGGCGTTCGAAAGCGTGGCCGGCATGCGCGACGTGATCGCCGGGCTCAGCTTCGAAGACAGCGGCCGCTGGCTCAACTACGACGGCACCGACGTGGCGTGGTAGCAGCGGGCGTAGCCGATCCCGAGGACAGACCATGACGGACAAAACGTTCCACGGCGTCTTTCCATACCTCGTCTCGCCCGTGGATGCGAACGGCGGGGTGATGGCGGCGCCGCTGCAAGGTCTGGTGGACCACGTGATCGCCGCCGGCGTCCACGGGGTGACGGTGCTCGGCAGCACCGGCGAATTCGCCTATCTCGGCTGGGAGCAGAAGCGCCGTGTGGCCGAGGTCACCCTGGAGGCGGCGGCCGGGCGGGTGCCGGTGATCGCCGGTGTCGCCGCCACGTCCACGGCGGAAGCGTGCCGGCAGGCGCGGGCGTTCGCGGCCATGGGCGTGGACGGCATCGTCGCCATCCTGGAGGCGTATTTCCCGTTTTCCGAGGATGGCGTGGTCGCCTACTTCACGGCCGTGGCCGAATCGGTGGATCTGCCGGTGGTGATCTATACCAACCCCAGCTTCCAGCGCGCCGATCTGACCGTCCCCGCCGTCACCCGCCTGTCGGCGGTACCCAACATCTTGTATATCAAGGACGCCTCCTTCAATACCGGGCGGCTGCTGTCGATTATTCAGGCGGTGGAGGGCCGCATGAGCGTGTTCGCCGCATCCGCCCACATCCCGGCGGCGGTCATGCTGATCGGCGGCGTCGGCTGGATGGCCGGGCCGGCCTGTCTGGTGCCGGCGGCCAGTGTGGCCCTGTACGACCATGCCGCAGCCGGCCGCTGGGACGAGGCGATGGCGCTGCAGCGCCGGCTCTGGCCGCTGAACGAGGCCTTCCAGCGCTACGCCCTGGCCGCCTGTGTCAAAGGCGGGCTGGAGATGCTGGGCTTCCCGGTGGGCGCACCGGTGCCGCCGCAAGCCCCGCTCGGCGAACAGGGCCGGGCCGAGGTCCGCCGCGCCCTTCAGACCGCCGGCGTTCTCTAAGGGCGACGCCCCGGCCGCGCACGAGGGCGATCCTGGATCGTCAGGGCGCCGCGGCCGGCTGCAGCCGCGGGAACCGCCGCACAAGCCACTGCATCACCCAGCCGCGCGGCGCATCGACCCCGGTCATCAGATAGCGCAGGGTGTACTCGTTCTCCAGACTGGCCGCGAGCACGTGCTGGACATGCTCCTGCCCGCACATCAGCACCTGATCCCCCGGCGTCAGCACGTGGCTCAGCGGCGGCATCACCTCCCGCCAGCCGTCGCCGGCCTTCAGCACCAGCGGCACGCAGGGCAGGCGTCGGTCACGCGCCGCCGGATCGCGTAGCACGTCGCTAAGGGTGATCCGGCAGCCTTCGGCGCTGAGGCGGGCCAGGGCCGCCGGGGTGTCGTCGCCGATGCTGACGGTCCACAGGCGTGGTCGGACATCGCCGCCGACCACGTCGTGCAACTCCGTGATCACCCCCATCAGGAAAGCATCCCGCGCCTGCACCTGACTTTCCCGGACCGCCTCGAAGAACGTCTTGAGCAGGGGCGCGATCAGCGCGAACAACACCCGCCTGGCGCTCACCAGGGTCGGCTGCATGACCAGGTCGGCGGCGGCGGCGTCGAACAGCGCGCCGTTCCGGTGACGGTTCTGGCGGACGATCACGAAGATGCGCGGGTTGAGAGCGCGGGCGTTGAGGACGATGGACAGGTTGTCGGCGTCGCTGTTGGTGCCGGCGACGATTCCGGCGGCCTTGTCGATTCCGGCGGCCTTGAGCGTGCCCTGGCTGGCATGGCCGGCGATCACGTCGGATCCGGCCTGTTCCGGTGCGATCGCCGGGTCGACGATCACCACCGGAATATCGAGCCGTCGGAACGCCTTCTGCATGGCGTGCCCCATGCGTCCGAAGCCGCAGACGATCCATGTCCCCCGCGGCACATCGGCATACATGGCAAGGTTGGCGTTGGGCGCGCCGACCAGCCACTCGTACAGCATGTGCACCGCCGGGTTGTGAATGGTGGCGGCGAGGTGGCGCGCGAACGTCTGGAACGGATCGATCAGGTGGATGTCGGCGCCCAGCGTGGCCAGGGTTTCCTCGTGCACGTCGCGGGTGAGCTGCGCCACCACCCGGGCCGCGGGGTTGAGCAGACATGTCGTCACCGCGACCTTGGCATTCACCTCTTCGTCGTCGGTGAGGGCCACCACCGCCTGGCAGTTGGACCGCAGCAGGCCGGCCTCCGTGAGCCGTTCCGGCACTCGCGCATCGCTCACCAGTGCCGGCGTCGGGATGCGGTAATCGCGAAGGTGGACCGCGTTGATCCGGTCCGGATCGCGGTCGACGATCACGGTGGCGATGCCGGCATCGCTCAGGCCGCGGACCAGGAGGCTGCCGCGGTTGCCGAAGCCGCAGACGATCACGAACGGCTCCGCCAGGCGGCGAACGTCCCGGGCGAATCGGCGCTCGGCCAGGGCCGCCTGGAAGTGGTGGTTCTGGATCAGCCGGATGATGGCGCCGAGGGCGTACAGCCACGCGATCACCCCGGCATAAAGCGACACGATCGCCCACATCCGCTGCGCTTCGCTGAAGCCGTGGGGCAGTTCGCCGAAGCCGGTGGTGGTGGCGGTGTAGGCGAGGAAATAGAAGCTGTGGAAAAATCCCATGGGCTCCGGCGACGACGCCGGCCCCGGGATCACGGCCCAGCCGATCATCGACGTGGCGTAGACGGCGATCAGCAGCAGGATCGGCCGACGCATGAACCGCAGGATCAGGAACGGGACGCGCTGGGTTCCGGTGGTGCCGGCCATGGGTTTGCTTCGGCGCGCCCCGGCTAGCGCCGCAGCATCAACGTCTCGGCCACCAGAACGGTGACCGAGACCACATTGGCGACCAGAGCGCCGGAGGCCAAGGATACGATATCCACCATGGTGTCCGGGGTCATGCCGACATCCGTGACGTGGACGGCCCAGGTCCAGATCACCGCCGCAACCACCAGCTGCAGGACCGCCACCAGGCTGGTGGCGAGCAGAAGCGCGCCGATCTGGCTGCGGTCGCCGAGCTTGAGGATGGTGGCGATGATGTTGACGACCACGACAAAGAAGAATTCGGCAACCGGATGGTGCGCGGGGTTGTCGATGTCGCCGATCACGAAGCCGACGTTGAGGGTCAAGGCCAGGATCAGGAAAAATCCAAAGGCCACCTTTTCCAGGTTCATGAACCGCTGCCTCCCGCCGCCGACGCCGTCGACAATGGCCGGTCGTTGCATGCCGGCACCGTTACCAGCCTATCATCGGCGCGGACAGGCCGCGGTTCAACCCGGCAGCGATGGCCCGGCCGCGATGGCGGGGTGCGCGCCGCCGCTCCTCGCGCCTGCACCGCCCAAGGGATGGTGGCAAGAGCGCCGGCGATATCCCCAACATATGGTAGCGTAAAAAATTCTGACACCGTGCCAAAGCGGCGGAGGTGCCGTCCAGGGCTGGCGGTGTCTTGTTTTTTGTCTTCTAAATCAGAAGGTTGGACGGCAGGTGCGGCGACGTTGCGACTTGGCCACCGACTTGGCAGCAGGGCGACGGTTGCACAGGTGTAAAGAATCCCGACAGTGGATTTTGGCGGCTCTGCCCTCGGCACGGCCGCAGAGCCCCTCGATAACCCTCTGAAATGATTATCTTTTTGTCTGAACCAGAAGGGGTGCCCCCGTTATGGGGGGTATGAGGTCACAAAATCAGGTGTCAGAATTTTTGACACTCGCCCTTAGCCGACGTTGCTAACCCATTGAAAAATAGAGTGCCGACGATCTGGCATCACACTTGCTTTCCTGACAAGCCTAGATTGGACACTCCAGACCCAGAGATCGCATATCATGGTCGTTCGCCCCGTCGTCCTCGCCCTCGCCACCGCTATCGCCGTATTGACCGCGGCCTCAACGGCACGCGCCGACGTGATCGAGTTCTTCACCGACCGCGCCAGCTTTGACGCGGCGGCCGGCACCGCCCTCAACCGGGAGAGCTTCGAGGATTCGTTCACAGCGGCATCCACGGTCGCCTTTGGCGATTTCACGCTGAGCGAGGAAGGTGACTCCACCAACTTGGTCGGTCAACTCAATCAAACTTTTGCCGACCTTCTAGACGTCGGCAGCGCGATCACCGAGGGCAGCTTCGCAGCTTTTTATGCTGGCCTCATCGACAATGCATCTGGCGTCTTCGATTTTTCCATCAAGTCGCCGATCAGCGCATTCGGCGTCGACATCACTGTGGGCCCGAACCTGGATCCAGACTTTGATCCTGGCAAGTTTACCGATGAAATCATCGTGATTTCGTTCGATATCTTTCTGGGCGACGAAAACCTCGGGGGATTTTCGCAATTTTCCTCCGTGAACGGCCCCATTTTCTTGGGCGCGATCGCCTCCGACGGTCTGTTCGACCGCGTGACGGTGGGGGCAGGGCCTCGCGTCGTCGCGTTCGACGACGCCGCCTTCGGCACCGCCGCCGATCCTGTCGCCGTGCCCGAGCCGACGGTGCTCGCAACCCTGAGCCTGGGTCTGTTGGCGGCCGCCGGGGCCATGGCCATCCAGCGGCGGCGTCGGGTCCATTGCTGAGCAGCAGCGCGGACTACGTCCCTGGGCAAACCAACGGCTACTGAGGGGCGTTCCACCCGTGCGGCTTCCGCCGACGTCACGAAGGATGTGAGTCTCGGCATTGCCTGACTGCACTGCGGCACGATGCGCCCGGATCAACCATACGAAACCCGTTCCGACCGGCCTTCTCGCGAAAATACCATCGAACCGCGCGCCAACGCGTGCCAACCTGTCTAGCGGGCATTGCGCCAGAATTGGCCGGCCGCGCCGGTCGAATCGAACAGGGGAGGCATGGACGATCGTGGACCCGTTGTTGCGTTTCGGGGATGACGGACCGCACGTTTTGGAACTGACCCGGCTGCTGACCGAACGCGGCCATCTCGACCAGGCCGGGCCCCGCTTCGACCGGGTGGTCCGGCGCGCGGTCAAGGAGTTTCAGGCCCGCCATGTGGATTCCCGGGGCCGGCCGCTGGCGGTTGATGGCTTGGTCGGGCCTCTGACTTGGTGGGCCCTGCGCCACCCGGACAACACGGCCCTTCTCGGCACGTCAGAGGCGGTGGAAACGACGCTGCCTGAGGGCGGTTCGGCCGCCGGGCGCGCCGCCCTGCGCGCGGCCATCGCGGAGATGCAGGCCGGCGCGCGCGAAGTGGGCGCCAACAACGACGGCCCCTTTGTCGACAAGTATCTCAACGGAATCGTGCCCGCGCCCGCCAACTGGTGCGCCGGATTCACCAGCTGGTGTTACACCCATGCGCCGGGCGGCCTGCCGTTCCGCTACAGCCTGGGTGCGCGGGATATCCGCGACCAGTTCCGTCGACAGGGTTGGACCTATGACGTCGGCGAACGGCTGCCGGAGCCGGGCGATATCATCGTCTGGTGGCGGGATCAGCCGGACAGCTGGAAAGGCCACATCGGCCTCGTGCACCATCATGCCGACGGCATCGTCTATACCGTTGAGGGCAACAAGGGCGGCTTTCCCGCGCCGGTCCGGCGCTTCGACTACGTGTTGTCACGGATCGATCGGCTGCTGGGCTTCGGCCGGGTACCGTGAACCGGCAGGGGGCGGCAGCGCCCAGGCGTCCGGACCCCGCGCCGAGAGCCGAGAAGAGGTGCTCGACACACAGAGCGCGTCCGGTCGGCCCAACCGCGTCCGCTCCTGGGCCCCTGGCACCGGCCCGGATCGCCTCTCTGCAGAAGATCGTGGCCGCCACTCCGGCTCGCGCCCTCCCGTCCATCGAATCGATCCGGCCCGACGCGCCCCCAAAAGGGCCACGTCTCTGTTTTTTTTGTGTCCCTGCCGTCATGCCCATCTGTCTGATCTGATGGTATAATCTTCTTCGGGCCCGGCATCCGCCGCCGAAGGTTTCATCACGGAGTCACGAAAACGCGGTATCAGAAGGGCGAAGCGGTCAGGGTTGCATGCCCGGCCGTTCGCACCGGTTCCAACGGGAGCGCGCGATGATCTTCGTCACCAACCTTGCCGACATGCCGGGCCATGCCCGGACCTTGCGGCCGAGCCACTTGATTTCGCTGGTGGAAACGGCGCATCAGCCGCCGACGCCGCGGCAGGTCCACCCGGAACGCCACCTCCGGGTGGAAATCCACGACATCACCGAGCCGATGGTCGACTGCGTCCTGCCGGACGCGCATCACGTAAGCCGGTTGCTGGACTTCGTCGACGGCTGGTCCGGGGAAGCACCGCTTCTGGTCCATTGCATGGCCGGGATCAGCCGTTCCACCGCCGCCGCCCTGATCGCGCTCAGCGTCAAGACCGCGGTGCGGGAAGAGGATGCCGCCCGGCGGCTGCGCCGTCTGGCACCGCATGCCCAGCCCAACCCGCGGCTGATCGCCCTGGCCGACGACCTCATGGGGCGCGAAGGTCGGCTGGTCGCCGCCTGCGCCGCCATCGGACCGGGCCTGTATCCGCCGGTGGCGACGTTCCGTGGCCCGCTGGTGGAACTGTCCTTGACGGCTGAACCGGACGTGATGGAGAAACCGGTTATGGCGACCGTCCTGTCGGCGTGATCGCTTGGTCTCGTTTCTTTCTCGTTCCTTGCTTCGGTCAATGCGGCCGAGCCCAGCGGCCACGCCCTGCCGGCGCGGGGCGCTGGTCGGGGAGACTGGATTCGAACCAGCGACCCTCTGCTCCCAAAGCAGATGCGCTACCAGGCTGCGCTACTCCCCGATCCGGCATTGACACGATGTACTAGGCACTCCAGCGGCGACGCGCAAGGTCCGGCACCGCCGCCGGCCATCGCTGCGGACCCGGATGTTCGGACAGGGTTGCGGGGCGGCACCCGGCTGCGCTAGGTTGCGCGCTTCCGATGCGTCGCCGGCCCCGTTCGCGGGCACGGCCACCCGCCGGACATGGCGCCCGTAGCTCAATGGATAGAGCGTCTGACTACGGATCAGGAGGTTAGGGGTTCGAGTCCTCTCGGGCGCGCCAATGATTTCAAGGGCTTAGAGGCCTTCGGGGTGAGAACAAAACGGACCGTCGGTTTTTCCGTCCGGGGGGTGTTTGTGTCGGAGGAGTCGGTCACGTCCGCAGGGCGATCTGCCGTTGTGATGCGGTGGCAGGAACCGTTGATTTTTTCGCGCCACGCGGGAGGCGGCGACGGCTGCAACGGCGGGGCGACGGCCCCAAGGGTGCCGAGGCCGGCACTGCCCCACGCCGGTGCGCTTCTGCCGGTGCGCTTCTTATTGACCGCGCGGCCGGCATTGCGTATATCCTCGTATACACAAAGGAGGGGCGCTGTGTCCATTCATCGAGGGCGTCTGTTCCGCAGCGGCAATAGCCAAGCCGTCCGATTGCCGAAGGAGATCGCTTTCGAGGGTGATGGCGACGTGCTGATTGCGCGCTCCGGCGATGTGGTCACCATCTACCGGGCAACAACAAGCCTCCAGGAAATGGCGGACGCGCTCCTTGCGCGCGCGCCTGTGCCCGAGATCGAGCGCCGGGAGGCGGACGAGCCGACGGACCGGTCGGGCCTCTAGTCCTTGGCATACATGCTGGACACCAATGTCGCCATCCATCTGCGCGATGCCGATGCCGTCGTCGTCAAACGGGTCCGGGACCTCGATGACGCCGTCGTCATGTCCGTCGTGACGCGCGTGGAACTTGAAGGGGGTGTCTATCGCGACCCACGCTACGCGGTCGCCCGGCGCGAGCGGTTGGACATCGTCCTCCGCGCCATCCCGACACTCGCCTTCGACGACGAGGCGGCGACGATCTACGGAGCGATCGTGGCCGGCGCCGGGTATGCGCGCCGAAAGCTGTTGGATCGGATGATCGCAGCACAGGCGGTCCTGCATCGGGTCACTTTGGTGACGTTCAATGCCGGCGATTTCAGGGGCGTCCCCGGGTTGAAGCTCCTCGTCTGGTAGCCGGCTGCGATCGCGCCTGGCGACGGCCGTGCCGGCCGCCGTCATGCGAGCCCTGGCCGCTCCACATCGCCCTTCCGGGTCACCCCTCCCTGTCCCACGCCTTCAGGGGGCGCAGTTGCGCGCTGCGTTTCAGCCGGTGGCCTTCCATCCGGCGTAGCACGTTGTCCAACACGGTGATGCCCTCGGCGATGTAGGGACCCTTGTTCAGCATCACGCATTCCGCCCGTTCCGCCATGGCGGCGTCGGTGAACTCGCCGCGGGACGGCATCCCCAGCTTGACCAGGCTTTCCAGCACCTGGGTGGCCCAGATCACCGGCACGTGCGCCGCCTCGCACAGCCACAAAATCTCCTCCTGCACCTCCGACAGGCGCTCATAGCCGATCTCCACGGCGAGGTCGCCGCGGGCGATCATCACCGCGAACGGGTTGGCCCCGGCAGCCTGCACGATCAATTCCGGCAGGTTGGTGAACGCGAGCTGGGTTTCCACCTTGGCGACGATGGGCATGGCCGCACGGTCCCGGCGGCGGCGGGCAATCTCGTCCTGCAGCAACGCGATGTCCTCGGGCCGCTGCACGAACGAGTAGCTGACGATATCCGCGTGCTCGACGACGAAGTCCAGGTCGGCGAGATCGTCCGGCGTCAGCGGCGATACGGCCAACGGGGTGCCCGGAAAGTTGATCCCCTTTTCCGGTTTGAGCGGCTGCCCGTCCGGTGGGGTGCGTTCCACCGCCACCACCAAGCCGTCACCGCGCACCGCTTCCACTCGGCCGCGGATCAGCCCGTCCTTGATCGCGACCACCGCGCCCGCGGGCACCTGGCGCAGCACCTCCGGCGCCGAGCAGGTGGCGCGGAACGGCGGGTCCTTGCCCTCCCCGGCATCCTCGAAGGCGAGCAGGATGCGGTCGCCGGGGCGGACTTTCTTTCGTTTCTTCGGCGTGATCACGCCATCGGTGCGGATTTTGGGACCGGCCAGGTCCATCAGCACGCGGACGTCCCGCTGCCGTGCTGCGGCTTCCCGGCGGACGTTGTCGATCATCGCCTGCCATACGACGGGCCCATCATGGGCGCAGTTGATCCGGGCACAGTCCATGCCGGCGTCCACCAGGCGCGCCACGTGGGCGGCATCCGTCGCCGCCGCGGTATCGAGGGTCACCAGGATGCGGGTGCGCCGGCCGCCGTCGCGAAGGCCGAACAGTGTGTCGGTGTTGGCGGTCAGCGTGTCGCTGCCGCGGCGGAAATCGCCCCGTTCCGGGCGCACGGTCTCCGCATTGCTGCGGCAGATCATCTCCAGGTTGGCGATGATCGCCTGCAGGCTCGGCAGCACCCGGCTCTCGCAGCGGCCGAGGGAGGCCAGACCCCACGGCGCCAGCGCGGCCTCCACCGGGCGCAGGTCGAGCTTGCGGAAGGCGAGGTAGCGCGCCAGATTCTCGGCACTCGGCCGGAACGGCGCACGACTCAATCGCGGTTCCCACCGGTCCAGGGTCCGGGCCGCCTGCTCGTTGACCTGGTCATGGATGTCCTTGACCGCGGCCAGCAACTCGTTGGGATCGTCTTCCAGCATGGTTCTGTCCATTCAAAGAGCGTCATAAGATCATTAGGGCACAGTCAGGACGGCAGCAACCGAAAGCCTTGTGACGTTTTGCGCCGGTGCTGCGGTGGTTGTCGCCATCGCTGCCGCCAGGTGTGCTTCGGCATCGCCTGGGATATCCGGATGAGGTGGCCGTGGCCCGGCCCGCCCTCCCAAACGGGCGCGCGGAGGCGGATGGAAGTTACGATGTTATGAATATAATCCTTGACGCCGCCGGCCGGATGCGCTACTATTCGCGGTTTTTTGACTTAAGTCCCGCGCCAGCCTTTGCCCGATTTTGCTAACCCTATGATTCAAAAGGACAAAATCTCCAAAATGATAACGTTTGCATACAAATGCATACACATTCCGCGAGCCATCGGCCGCTTATCTTTTTATTTCAATGGCTTGTGGCAAAAAAGCTGGATAAAAATCGCACCCGATCGCTTGTTTTGGGATCGAAATCGTGCTTTTTCGAACGGCATCGAGGCGAACCGGATCGTGTCCAGCCGACCATCGATTCCGCTGTGGATGCCGGTCGGCACAATCGCCATCAGCCGGGACACGATCGCCCGGACGCCCATCGCCGCAAGCGGCAGCGCGACCGGGAACCGAGCCTGCCCCGACCTGGATCACCCCCGGGCCGGGGTCGCCGCCCGGGCGGGGGGGCGGGGGCGGGGCGGGGTGGG
>REEP01000006.1 GCA_007695045.1 Rhodospirillales bacterium
GTCAGTGCCAGCACTGCGATGGTTGTCGGTGCTGAGGTCCACTTCGGTTGGCGCAAACGCCTCACTGAAGTGGTCGAGGCGCTCCGGATCGGCGCCAATCCAGTCGTAGATGCGTTGCTCAGGATCGGCCAGCGCAATAAGCGTGGTGAACTCTCCGAGCGCCTGGACGACACGCCATTGCTCCGCGTTGGTATCCTGAAACTCGTCGAGGATGATCACGGGGTACATCGTGGCCAGCAACATTCGGATGCGCTCGCTGCCATGAAGAATGTCCCCGACATACGGCGCAAAAAGGTCAAAGCAGACGCCGCCGTCTTCGCGGGCGAGCCGCAAACGCTCGGCCTCTTCCGCCGCCGCCTTCTCGGCCTTCTGGGCATCGGTCAGCTTCGACGCGGCGGCATATCCGCTGCGGATGGCCGATAGGGCAATCGCCTCGGTCGGCGGCGTCAGAATATCGATACGCCGCGGCAAGCCGACCAGGTAGCCGTGCGCCTTCAGGATGCGCCAGAAAAAGGAGTGGTAGGTCTCGACGTCGATCCGCCGCTTTTGCTCGCGGGGGATTTGCTGTTCGTACTCGATGGCCTCGACGACACGGGAAACGGTCGCGCGGGCGAAGCTGAGGAACAAGACCTTCTGCCCCGGCCGCAAATGCTGCTCGGCAATCTGCGCGGCCTTGAGAATGGAAACCGTGGTCTTGCCGGAGCCCGGCCCTCCCGTGACGAGGAGGTGGCCCTCGGCCGCCATGATCTCAAGTTGCTTCTCAGTCAGCTGCATCCGCACCGGCTCCCGGCTCGATCGGCGCTTCGCCGCCTTCGGCGGCGGCGGGAGCGGGCACACAGATGCCCTTGACCGCAATACATGCGTCGCGCAGCCAAGCGGGTATCTCGGCCTCGCTACATTGGGCGAGGAAGTCGGCGATGCCCCAGTTAGCCTTCGTCCAGCCGAAGTAGTCCCTGAGTGCAGCAGAGGCCGACGCCTCCACGTCGGGGTACTTGGCCGTGAGGTGCGGCGGCCAGTCAACGAGCTTGCTGAACCGCTTGAGGGCTTCCTCGGTCGTGTTCTTCAGGACGAGCTCCTCAAAGCCTTTCTCGTCGTGCATCAACAGCAGCTCGACCTGGGCCTCGATGAGCGCCTTATTCGCCGCGTCCTGCTTGTCGGAGATGGCGAAGACACGCTTGCCAAGCTCGCGGTAGAGCTTGGCCATGTCGGGAATGCTGTTCTGGCTGCCGGCATCGATGGTGCAGACTCCAAGAGCCTCCAGCGAGGAATAGGTATCGGGACTCAGCTCCGACAAACGGCGGCACACTACCGGAAACGCCGCCGCCTCGGTTGCCCCTTCGGCGACGAGGATGCGACGCGCGAGCAAGCCTTCACAGAAGCGGGTCCGGAACTCCTGCCGATAGCGTTTCGGCTTGACGCTATCGGGCAAAGCGATGGCCCGCTTGCCGAGGATACCCTTGTCATCCCGCCCCAACACGACCGTCTCGTCGAGCGCGAATTCCTCCAGGACATAGGGCGAATGCGAGGTGAAAATGGTTTGGGACGCCAGCTTGCGGATCTCGTGAACGATCCGCTTCTGGGCATAGGGCGGGATGGCGGTCTCCGGCTCCTCCATCGCGAAGATGACGTTCTGCTTGTCCTCAGCGATCTGGGACAGCATGGCCAGCACGAGCATGTTGATGGTGCCTGTGCCCTGCCGATAGAACGGCGCGGCGTGGCTGCCCTCGCCCGTGGCGATGAACGCGGTGATGACCTTCCGCAGGTGTTCACGGGTGAGGTTGGACACCTTCAGGTGAGGCTCGATCCCCCATTCTTTCGGGACGTACTTCTTCAGCGCGGTGTTGATGCTCTCCAGCACGCCGGAGATGCCAAGCTCAGGGTCGCTGGCAACCGAGTAATCGGCAAGCGTGGTGATGGTGTCCTCCCACATCTGCGGCCTGACCTCTTTCAAGCGCAGGATAATGTCGAGCAAACTGCCCCTTTCCAGGCTCAGCGCGCGGGAGCCGGTACGTAGCGAGCGCAGGTACAGGAATCCGCAGATTTGCTTGTCCTTCTTGGAGAACGGAATGGGGGTGTCGCTCTCTGTGAGGCTTCTGGTGAAGTAGGTCTTCCCCTCGAAGTCGTCCTCCTCCGAGTCGTACCAGCCGTGAAAGGTGACGCGTAGCGCCTCGGTGATATGCGCTGCATCGACGCCTGCTGGATTCGCCTCGTCATAGAAGGTGTCCGTCGCAGCATCCCAGAACTCGGTGTAGTCCCCGAACTTGGCCTTCTGTTCCTCGGTCAGGTCCGCAATGGCCACTTCGATCTCAATGCGCGACGCATCTGCGGCGGCGGCCGCCCCTGCCTCGCCCGCGCCACCCTCCCCTACTGGCTCCGGCCTGGCAGCGTCCGGCTGCGCGTCAGCGCCCTCGTCGTCTGCCGCTTCACCACCTGTATCAGCGACGTTTGCAAGGTACTTGCCTTGGAAGAAATCATGCTCATCAATAGGGGGCTGGCGGTTCAGACGATCAGGCCCCAGCACGAGGTCAAGAGCCTCCAGGAGTGTCGTCTTTCCAGTATTATTGTCGCCGATGAGCACTGCGTGCTTTGGAAGCAGTATGGTCGCCGACTTGACCCCGCGAAAATTTGCGACATTCAAGCGACACACTTTCATACCGACGTCCCCATCTTGAATTTTCATTTCGATTGCAATGGTATCGGCGGCCGGTCGCCAAGGAAAGAAGCATCCCCCGAGAAGCGTACGGTCGGCAGCATGGCTCTGGCCTGACGTTGTGGGATTTCGGCTGCGAACGATGGTGTCGATGCCTGAACTTCACCCGCGGTCAAGGAACGGCGCAAGTGGATTTGTCCGAAAAAGTGGAGAGCACCAGCTGAGGAGGAGCCATTCGGCTGGGCCAAGAGCGTCGGCGGCATGACCCAGACCGTTTACCGCGGCCTCGACCGCGTCCGGCACGCTTCGCCTTTACGATTGCCGCCTGCAACCTCGCAAGGGTTCCGAAACTGGACGCCGCCTGACGCCGCGGGCGCAGCCGAGATCAATCACGCATCCCGAGGCTACGGGCCCCAAGAGCGATCGACAGGTAAACATATACAGCCGCCAGACTATTTCAGCGACCTGCTATTGTTCCGCGCTAAGTAGCTTCTCTGCACGCAAGAACAAGTTGCCTTCAAGCTCATGTTTTGCCGCCTCCAGACCGTACCCTCGTGAACCCCCGATCCGTCGCCATGAAACGCGCCAGCATGGGTGCAACCAGGCGGGCGGGGTCGAGTTGCTGGCCGGTCTGGGCGGAGAGGGCTTCGGCGTAGGCGGCAAGGT
>REEP01000034.1 GCA_007695045.1 Rhodospirillales bacterium
GGAACCCGTCGGGGCCGGTTTCCGGTACACCCCCTTCGAGCGGGGCAACCCCCCGCAACGCCCCCTTGAGGCGCCGCCCCGCCAGGGCGGCCCGGTGATCGCTCGGGCGGGCCGAGAGTGATTCGCGCGCTTAGCTGCACCGCAGCAACTTGTCGAACGTCGTGGTTTGGGCGATCCTCCCCGCATGACCGTCGGTAGAAACGACGTGCTTGGCTCACGCTCACCATTCCTCGAGGTGACCCATGTCGATGCGCTTCGTCCTTGCCTTCGCTTCGGTCCTCTTGCTGGCCGCCTGCTCGACACCGACACAGCGGGTCGAGCGACTGGCTGAGTCCGAATACGACCCGAGTTCCAGTTTTGCGCGCAACGTCATGATGGCGTCAGGGCGAGGCCTGATCCGCGACGACGATGGCCCCGGCGCAGGCAGATTCAGCGCTCGACAGGATGGCGGATCGGTGTCGACGATCGGGGCTGGGGTGCTCACGGGAAATCCGGGGCTGGGCGTCGGCCTGGGACTGCTGAGAGGGCTTACCGGGCCAGGCTACAATCAGGGCACCAGCAACATGGTCATTGCGTGGATGCCGGCGGAAATGGCAGTGGACGGGATCGATGCACGAAATAATTTGAACGACAACGTTCGCAACTCCCTAACAATTGCTTTTGAAAAAAAGAATATACCATACTCGACTATTGATTATGGATTAGATTTACTGCCTCTCCAGAACCCTCAGGCTGGGCGGGTTTCGGCGGTTGACGGGTTGGCGGCCGGAGCGTAGCGAACGAAAGCGGAACATTGCCGGAGGACGCCATGGCCGAGCCGCTCTTCACCGACCTGCCCCGCGACCTGCCGAGCTTTTTGGAGCGGTTCGGCACCGACGCGCAGTGCCGGGCTCATCTCGTCCGGGCGCGTTGGCCGGAGAGCTTTCGCTGCGCCGAGTGCGGGCATGATCGGGCCTGGAGCCACAAGAAGCGGCTGATCGAGGAGTGTCGGGCCTGCGGCAAACAGCATTCGATCCTCGCCGGCACCATCTTCGAGCAGACTAAGACCGGCCTCGCCCGCTGGTTTCTGGCGATCTACCTCGTCACCTCCAGCAAGGGCGGCATCTCGGCACTGGAACTACAGCGGCAGATGGGTTTCGGCAGCTACGGCACCGCCTGGACGTGGTTGCACAAGATCCGCCGCGCGATGATCCGGCCCGGCCGCGAACCGCTCGCGGATCGGATCGAGGCCGACGAGACGCTGGTCGGTGGGACGCGACCCGGCAAGCGCGGCCGCGGTGCGGAGGGCAAGACCGTGGTCGCGGGCGCGGTCGAGGCCGAGCGCGGCCAAACCCGAGGCCGCCGGCTCGGCCGGCTGCGTCTCCAGGCGGTGCCGGACGCCACCAAGGCCAGTCTCGAAGGCTTCCTCGAGGCCAACGTCGCCAAGCCCGCCACCGTCACGACGGACGGTCTCGCCAGCTATCGCGGCCTTCCCGAAGCCGGCTACGTCCACGAACCGATCAACCTCACCCGCTCGTGGGGCGAAGCCAGCCAACGTTTGCCGGCCATCCACCTCGTCTTCGGCCTGGTCAAGCGCTGGCTGCTCGGCACTCACCACGGCGCCGTCAGCGCCAAGCACCTGCAGGCCTATCTCGACGAGCACGTCTTCCGCTTCAACCGCAGAACCGCCAGGAGCCCCGCTCACCGCTTCGCCCGCCTCGTCCAGCACGCCGTCCAAACCAAGCCCACCACCTACCGCCAGATCGTCCACGGCGCCCCAGCCTGAGCGTTGCGGAGAGCTAGTGGTTCGACTCAATCACTTGGAACCCTCGGTTTCTGGCGGCGATGATGGCGTCGGGGTCGGCGCGCCAGACGAAGGGCCTGGGGGTGCGGTTGTGCTCGTCGACGAAGCGGTTGATGGCGGCCTGGAGGTCGACGACGGAGTGGAAAACACCGTGCTTCAGGCGACGGCGAGTGAGCTTGGCGAAGAAGCCCTCCACCGCGTTGAGCCACGAGCACGAGGTCGGCGTGAAGTGGAAGGTCCAGCGCGGGTGCCGCTCGAGCCATCGCCGCACCTCGGGGGTCTTGTGGGCGGCGTAGTTGTCGAGGATCACGTGGACCACCTTGCCCGCCGGGATGTCGCGCTCGAGGGCGTTCAGGAAGCGGATGAACTCCTGATGCCGATGACGCTGCATGTTGCGGCCGACCACGGTGCCATCGAGCACGTTGAGGGCAGCGAACAGGGTGGTGGTCCCGTTGCGCTTGTAATCATGGGTCAGCGTGGCGCCCCGCCCCTTCTTCATCGGCAGGCCGGGCTGGGTGCGGTCGAGCGCCTGGATTTGGCTTTTCTCGTCCAGGCTCAGCACCACCGCATGCGCCGGCGGGTCGACGTAGAGACCGACGATGGCCTCCAGCTTCTCGGCGAAGGCCGGGTCGTTGGAGAGCTTGAAGGCGCGGAACCGATGCGGCGCCAGGCCGTGCGCCTTCCAGATGTTCTGCACCGTCGAGACGGCGAGCCCGACCAGCTTGGCCATGGCCTGGGCGGTCCAGTGCGTCGCCTCGTGCGGCGGCGGCGCCAGCGTCAGCCTGACCAGCTCGGCCACCCGCTCCGGGGGCACCGGCGCCTTGCCGGGCGGCCGGGTCTTGTCGCGCAGGAGGCCGTCCACGCCTTCCGCCACGAACCGCTCCTGCCAGCGCCAGACCGTCGTCTTCGACGTGCCGGTCGCCGCCATGATGCCGTTGGTGCCGATGCCGTCGGCGCTCAGCAGCACGATTCGGGCCCGCCAAACGTGCTTCTGGGGGGCGTTCCGATCGGCCACGACCGCTTCCAACCGACGCCGATCCGCTTCACTCAGGGAAACCGCAATACCTTTCCGCATGCGCCACTCTCGCACGCGGCAGCGTCGACCGGAATCCCAAAAGGGATGTATCCGTTTCGGCTAATCCACTAGTCCCGCCATCAGCTCGCCGTTTTCGGCTTGTAGAGCACCATGCGGTAGCATTCGAGGTTGCGGGCGGCAAATTCGTGGGCCGCACCCCACAGATACAGACGGAAGCGGCGATATTCGAAACGACCGAATTGTTCGATGATCTGATCTTTGTTCTGCTCCAAATTTTGCGCCCATTGTCGGAACGTCAGATAATAGCTGTGACGGTCGTTGTGCAGGTCGATCAGCTCGAAGGGCGTGCGGTGCATTTTGTTGATGAAATCGTCGAGGGCCAAAAACGAGTGGTTGCCGGGGTAGATGTGGCGGACCATAAAGGTCGAGAGTTC